>JBBRVM010000067.1:0-11002 GCA_038246865.1 Burkholderiales bacterium | reverse complement strand
TGTACGAACCGATATCGAGCGCCGCGCCTTCCGCTTCGAGCAGTTTGGTCATCTTCTTGACCTGCTCCTCGGTCGCTTTCAAGCTTAGGCACACGCTCGTGTTCGAGCGCGTTGCTTTATCTTTGGCGAGGAATGAAATCCAGTCGTTCGCCGCGACAAACGCCTCGATGACGCCGAGATTGGCCTCCGAGCGGGCAATCGTACCTTTCACGCCGCCCACGCTCTCTGCCCATTTCAGCGCATCGAGATAGTCCGACACGCACAGCATCGACGGTGTGTTGATCGTCTCACCCTTGAACAAACCGTCAATGAGTTTACCGCCAGATTTCATGCGGAACACTTTGGGCATCGGCCACGGCGGGTTGTAGGCCTCAATGCGCTCCACTGCACGCGGCGACAGAATCAGCATACCGTGAGCGCCCTCGCCGCCCAGCACTTTTTGCCAGGAGTAGGTGATGACGTCGAGCTTGTCCCATGGCATATCCATGGCGAACACGGCCGAGGTTGCGTCGCAAATCGTCAATCCCGCGCGATCTGCGGGGATCCAGTCACCGTTGGGCACTTTCACGCCAGAGGTCGTGCCGTTCCAGACGAACACGACGTCATTGTTGAAATCGACCGCTTCCAGCGCGGTGATGTCGCCGTAGTCGGCCTTGCGGTGGTTGACGTTCGGCAGCTTCAATTGCTTGACAATATCGGTCACCCAGCCGGCGCTGAACGACTCCCATTCGAGCACGTCAACGCCGCGCGCACCCAGCATCGACCACATCGCCATTTCAATCGCACCCGTGTCTGAACCCGGCACTACGGCAACCCGATAACCCTCGGGCAAACCCAGAATCCGCGCCGTTTCCGAGCAAGCCAGCCCCAGCGTTTTCTTTCCCAACGCAGAGCGGTGCGAGCGACCCAGTGTGTCAAGCTGCAATGTGCTCACGTCATAGCCAGGACGCTTTGCGCAGGGGCCGGAGGAGAAGTTTGGAACAACGGGTTTGGTCGCAGGTTTCGTCATGATCTACCGAGAATTAGTGAGTGTCGAAGGCCGGATTGCTAGGCCGCGTGATTGTAGCTAGCGGAAGTCGCTGGGCGTTTGCAGGAGCGGCTTGCCGCGACCAACGTTTGCAAAATACCCAGTTTGTTCATGTCAGGTTGGGTCGCGGCAAGCCGCTCCTACAAAATACGCGTACCTCCTGAACGCGACATCGCATTGATGAACATCCTCTACCTGCACGGCTTCCGATCCAGTCCGCAATCAACCAAAGCCCGGCTGATGGCGGCACACTTTGCGAATACGGAGCATCGCTTCGTCTGCCCGCAGCTACCCGCGAGTCCGGCAGTCGCCATTGAGGTGGCGCGCGAATTGATTGAAGATCGTGGCGATGCGGCGAACGACTGGGCGCTGATTGGTTCCTCTTTGGGTGGGTTCTACGCCACCTTTCTGGCGGAGGCCTATGGTTGCCGCGCGGCGCTGTTGAACCCAGCGGTGATGCCTGGGGATGATCTCGCTGGCTACGTGGGCGAGCTCACGAGTTATCACTCAGGCGAGCCGTTCGAATGGCGGGCGGAATATCTCTACGAGTTGGCCGAGTTGCAGATCAGTCACATCACGCAGCCGGAGCGCTACTTTTTATTGGCGGCGACGGACGACGAAGTGCTCGATTGGCGGCAAATGCGCGATCACTATCCGGGCGCTCATCAACACATCATCGAAGGCAGCGATCACGCGATTACGGGGTTTCCGGCATACATCGAGCAGGTTGCAGAGTTTTGTGTCTTGGCATCCTGAGTACCCTGTGGGAGCGGCTTTAGCCGCGCTAGTCCGGTGCGCAACCATTCGCGGCTAAAGCCGCTCCCACAAGCCCCAAAAAAAAGACCTCGCTACTCCTTCGGTTTCTCGCCGCCATCATCCATACCCGCCGCGATTTGTGAATAACCGTTGTCGACGTAGAGAATTTCGCCCGTCATCGCATTCGCCCAGTCGCTCATTAAAAACGCGGCGACATTACCCACTTCGTCCGCCGTCACATTGCGACGCAGCGGAGCCGCAGCGGCAAAGTTTTTGAGCATGGTGGAAAAACCCGCGATGCCCGCCGCTGCCAGCGTCTTGATCGGCCCGGCGCTGATGCCGTTCACCCGCGTGCCCTCAGGCCCGAGTGTTGCCGCCATGTAGCGCACGTTGGCCTCAAGCGCCGCCTTCGCCACGCCCATCGTGTTGTAGTTCGGGACGCCGCGCACCGCGCCAAGGTAGGACAGCGTAAGCAGCGAACCGTTGCGTCCCCGCATGAGTTCGCGTGAGGCCTTGCCCAACGCCGCGAAACTGTAAGCCGAAATATCCATCGCCGTCATGAACGACGCGCGCGACAAACCATCGAGAAAATCACCGGCAATCGCCTCGCGCGGGGCGTAACCAATCGAATGCACCACACCGTCGAGCCCGCCCCATTCGCTTCCAAGTTTCGCGAAAACAGCATCAATTTCGTCCTGCTGCGTCACGTCCATGCTCATGATCAGGCCGCCGCCAAGTTCAGGCGCAAGCTTTTCCACACGCGATTTCATCGCCTCGCCAGCATAAGTAAAAGCCAGCGTGGCACCTTCGCGTTCGAGCGCTTTACCAATCCCAAACGCGATGGAGCGATTGGAGAGCAGGCCGGTGAGCAGAATTTTCTTGTCTTGCAGGATGGGCATGGTGTGAACCTTTAAAGGACTGTAAGGATTCTACGTCCGTAAAATTGGCAGTATGTCTATCCCCATGACCCCCAAAGAAATCGTCTCCGAGCTTGATCGCCATATCGTCGGGCAGGGCGCCGCCAAAAAGGCCGTCGCGATCGCGCTTAGAAACCGCTGGCGGCGGCAACAGGTGCAGGATCCGCTGCGCCAGGAAATTACTCCGAAAAACATTCTGATGATCGGGCCGACGGGCGTCGGCAAGACCGAGATTGCGCGACGTTTAGCCAAATTGGCAAACGCACCGTTTGTCAAAGTCGAGGCGACCAAGTTCACCGAGGTTGGCTACGTCGGGCGCGATGTCGACACCATCATTCGTGATCTGGTGGAAGTGTCGATCAAGCTCACGCGTGAGCAGGCGATCAAGGCGGTGCGGGATCGCGCGCAGGATGCAGCCGAGGAGCGCGTACTTGACGCGCTATTGCCGCCGCCAAGCGCCGTAAATTTCGACGATTTGAAGCCGACGGACAACGCGACTCGACAGAAATTTCGCAAGATGCTGCGTGAAGGCGGGTTAGACGATAAAGAAATCGAAATCGAAGTGGCCGTCGCATCGCCGCAAATGGAAGTCATGGCCCCGCCCGGCATGGAGGAGATGACACAACAGATTCAGGGCCTGTTCGCCAACATGCATCGCGAGCGCAAAAAGTCGAAGAAGATGCGCGTCGACGAAGCAATGAAAGTGATGCAGGACGAAGAAGCCGCGAAGCTCATCAATGAAGATGAAATGAAGCAGACAGCGCTCGATAACGCCGAACAAAACGGCATCGTGTTTCTCGATGAAATCGACAAGATCGCGACTCGGCAGGAGTCGAGCGGCACGGATGTTTCACGTCAGGGCGTGCAGCGCGATTTGCTGCCGCTGGTCGAAGGCACGACGGTCAACACCAAATACGGCGCAATCAAAACCGATCACATTTTGTTTATTGCAAGTGGCGCATTTCATCTCGCGAAGCCGAGCGATTTAATTCCCGAACTGCAGGGACGCTTTCCGATTCGTGTTGAGTTGAGTGCGTTGACGGTTGAAGATTTCGAGCGAATTTTGACCAGCACCGATGCGAGCCTCACACGGCAATACGCGGGGCTTTTGGCGACCGAGCAAGTCACGCTCGACTTCAAACCCGATGCGATTCATCGTCTCGCCGAGATCGCGTTCACCGTGAACGAGCGACAGGAAAACATTGGCGCACGACGACTACATACGGTCATGGAGCGGTTGTTAGAAGACGTGAGTTTCACGGCAGATTCATTGACCGGTCACACCATCGATATTGATGCAGCGTTCGTTGATGAAAAACTCGCAGGCATCGTGCGCGACGAGAATCTTTCGCAGTTCATCCTTTGAGCGCCGGGTCCGCTTTGATCGCGTTGCCCGCGCGACCTTTCACGCTCGGGCTCCTGGCGCGATTGTTTTTTCCGTTTGCACTCGCGTACTTCGCTTCAGTGTTACTACGAAACGTCAACGCGGTCGCAGCCCCGGAATTGATTCGCGATTTCGGGCTCAATGCCGCCGACCTGGGCTTGCTCACGAGCCTGTATTTCATCGCGTTCACACTGGCGCAATTACCTTTGGGTTCGCTGCTTGATCGGTTTGACAGCGCCCGCGTCAACGCCTCCGCGCTGGTGGTCGCCGCCATTGGAACGACACTGTTCGCCTCGGCAAACAGCACCGCAATGCTCGGTGTGGGGCGCGCGTTAATCGGGCTTGGCGTTGCTGTGTGCCTGATGAGTTCTCTGCGCGCCTTCGCCATCTGGTTGCCGGTGTCGCGGCAGCCCATGGCGAACGGCGTCATGTTCGCAGTCGGCACGCTCGGCGCGATTGCGGCCACCGTTCCGGCGCAATGGGCCATTGCCAGCCTTGGTTGGCGCTCGGTGTTCTTGTATTGCGCTGGCTTTATCGCTTTCGCGTTCGTCATGCTACTGACGGTTACGCCATCGTGTCGGTCCAAAGCCTCTGCCCAGCCCGCGGTGAGCCTCTCGACCGCACTGGGCTACGTGTGGCGCACGCGGCAGGCACGTCATTCGTTCCCTGCGGTCTCGTTTGCTGTGGGCGTGTTGTGGGCAGTGCAGTCGTTGTGGGCGGGCCCGTGGCTCACGCATGTAGCGGGGCTGTCGGGCGACCCTTTGGCGCGCGTGCTGATCTGCATGCCGGTGGGCATGCTGGTGGGCAATCTGTTCCACGGCTGGGTAACCGGTCGGTTGCGCGCGGCGAACCGCGATGGGTTTATCTACAACCATTGGATGCTGGTGCTCTTCGCGCTAACGATGGTACCGTTCGCGTTGAAGCTCAGCGTCGCGCTGCCGATTATGTTCTTTACCTTCGGATTTTTTGGTGCTGCGACGAACAATTATTTCGCGCTGCTTTCGCCGTATTATCCGAGCGGGATCGTCGGTCGCGCCAACGCCGCGCTCAACATGGGCCTGTTCGCGTCGATCTTCGCATAGCAATGGAGCATTGGTGGCGTGGTGAATCTTTACCGCAGCGGAACCGGCACGGGTTATGGTGCCGAGGGATTTGTCATCGCGTTTGCCGCGCTCTGCCTGACTCAGCTGCTGCTCATCGTCTGGATGTGGCCCGCGCGAGACGATGCGAGCAGGGGTAGCCAGGCATGAACATCACGCTGCGCATCCTTGAAATTGTCCTGCCGGTGCTGGCGATCATCGTGCTGGGCTATGTGCTCGGTCGCCTGTGGAAACCCGACATGCGCGTCGTCAATCGGCTGAACCTGGATGTTTTCGGACCGTTTCTGGTGCTTGCTTATTTGAGCGACAAGAACGTCGATCTGGTGTCGCTTTGGCCGTTAGTCGTAGCGTCGATTGTCATCGTGCTTGGCTCTGGTTTGATCGCGTGGCCGTACGCCAAGCTCTCCGGACAAAATCCGCGCACGTTTGTGCCGCCGATGATGTTCAACAACTGCGGCAATATGGGGCTTCCGCTCGCGCTGTTCGCGTTCGGCGCGCCCGGTGTGGCGGGCATGGTGGCCCTCTTCACCACATCCAATCTGCTGCATTTCACGGTAGGCGCGTTCATCGTGAACAAGCATGCCGATTTGAAAGTGCTCCTGAAAAGCCCGATGGTGTGGGCGACGATCATCGGCGCATCGTTCGGCCTCACCGGTACGCACTTGCCCGACAGCGTGCACACCCCGATGAAGATGATTGGCGACTGCACAATTCCCGTGATGCTGCTCTCGCTCGGCGTGCGTATGCTTGACGTCAAGCGCGAGGACTTTTCCAACTCACTGCTTGGCGCTGCGATCTGCCCGCTCACAGGTCTGTTCGTCGCGGGCTTGCTGGTGAACTGGTTGCCGATGACGAAAGAGCAAGTCGGCCTTGTGTTTTTGTTCGGTTCGCTGCCGCCCGCTGTGCTCAATTTTCTGGTCGCGGACTATTACAAGCAGGAGCCGGAAAAGGTCGCTTCCATCGTGCTCGTCGGCAACATCGCGAGCGTGATTTTCATTCCGCTTGGGTTGTTGTTTGCGTTGCGGTGAACGTAAGCAGCACTCGCGATTGATGCCGTCAGCTTTGTACTAGAAAGACGGTTAGATGGGGGCTGTAGGCTAAAAATCATTAATATCGATTTTCCTGCTTTTATTGCTTCAGCCCCTATGCGGTGGGGCATACAGCGCAAAGCTATAGCTGCGGCGCAACTGCCAGATGCCGTCGCTGACGAGCTGGCGTTGCACTTCTTCCCGCCACAATCAGATCATCCGCCGCCGTAAGGCCGCGTGTCATGAACGACAAACGGCCCTTGCTGCCGCTCTTCTGATAGTCCAAAAGAATGGCTCGTTGCGCGGCTTCCAGCTCAATGTGGCCGTCACTCACCAGCCAACGATAGACCAGATCAAACAGCCGCTCCAGTGCAATCTTGTGCGTCGCGCCCGTCTCGGCGTATAGCCAGTCAGCAAGCGCGAGGAAACGCTCAAACGCGCTCGACGGCTCCTCTTGCAGCACCAGCGGCAAGGTCTGCGTAAACCGCCCCGAATTTCCAATCAAATCCCAGAAGCGCGCGAAGCGGCTGATGCGTTGTAGGTCGGCGAACGAGAGTTCTGTGTTCGACAAAATGTTGTACGGCGGCTCCGGGTTGTAGCGCATCGCGAACGCCTCGGAATGGCGAATGATCGGCGTGCCGCGCAGGCGTTTCAACACGCCGACCTGAATCTCGTGCGGCCCCAGACGCGCGAGCGTATCGAAGCCTTCGCCAAAACTCGAAAACGTCTCCGACGGCAGCCCTGCGATCAAATCCACGTGCATGTGCGCGTTTGAGTTTTCATGCAGCCAGCGAATGTTTTCTTTCGCTTTCACGTTGTTCTGCTTGCGTGAAATATGGCCTTGAACTTCCGGGTTCCAGGTCTGGATTCCGATCTCGAATTGCAGCGTTCCGGCAGGGAATTTCGCGATGGTGTCCTTGAGCTTTTCCGGCAGATGATCGGGCACGAGCTCAAAGTGCGCGAAGCAGGGATCGTCCGGCCTCAAAGTGATACGTTCAAGGAAAAAATCAAGGATCGCCAGCGACGTTTTGATGTTCAGATTAAACGTGCGGTCTACGAACTTGAATGTCCGCGCGCCACGGTCATAAAGCTTGCCCATCTCGGCAAGAAAACGCTCGGTATTGAACGGTTCGGCGGTCTTGTCGAGCGCCGAAAGGCAAAACTCGCACTTGAACGGACAACCTCGGGAAGCCTCGACGTAGAGATGCCGCTGCGCGATGTCCTCATCGGTGTAGTACTCGTACGGCAGCTTCAGATCATCCAGCTCAAACGCTTCGCCAACATGCACTTTCATCAGCGGTCGCGGGCCGTGCAGCAGCGCGCGTGCGAGCTTGTTGAGCGTCACATCGCCCGGCCCAGTGACGACGTGATCAACAAGCGCGAAGATGCGCTGCTCGGTCGTCTCAAAACTAACCTCCGGCCCACCAATCACCACCTTGATCTGCGGCGCAACCGCCTTCAACATTGCGATCAGTTTGGTCGTTTCCTCCACGTTCCAGATGTAGACGCCGAAGGTCACGACCTTCGGATTCAGCGCCAGCAATTGCTCAACCAGCACCTCGGTCTTGCTGCCAATGACAAATTCAACGATCTTCGCGTCGGCGCGAATGTCGTCGTCGAGATTGGCGAACAGATAGCGCAGGCCCAGCGAAGCGTGGGCGTAACGGGCGTTGAGTGTGGAGAGGACTAGAGAAGGCATGGCGTAATTATCGCGTGAGCAGGTAAGCGCTCAGCCCTTACTCTTGCGTACACTCTCTTTCATGCAATCGACGAGCGCTTCCGTATGCCTCAACATGATCGTCAAAGACGAGGCACCGGTCATCGCACGTTGCCTCGCTTCGGCGCGTCCGTTGATTGATCACTGGTGCATCGTCGATACCGGCTCTTCAGATCGGACGCCCGAGTTGATCGCGGACGCGCTCGCTGGCATCCCCGGCACGCTGCATCATCGTCCGTGGAAAGATTTTGGCCACAATCGCAGCGAGGCAGTGAGGCTTGCCGGTGCTGAGCAGTGCGACTACCTGCTGTTCATCGATGCGGATGAAGTGTTTGCCGTCCCCGAATCCTTTGCGTGGCCCGCGCTCACGGAGGATGCGTACGAGCTGACCTGCCACTACGCCGGTGTCGTGTATGCGCGCCGTGCGATGGTGGCGACGCGTTTGCCCTGGCGCTGGGTGGGCGTGTTGCATGAATACCCGGATTGCGGGAACGATGCGCACAGCTCCGTCGCCCTGCCGCAGCCTGCGATCCACGTCAGTCACGATGGCGCGCGCGCCCGCAATCCATCGACCTACATCAAGGACATTACGATTCTCGAAGCGGCGCTTCGCAGTGAACCCAACAACGCGCGCTATGTTTTTTATCTGGCGCAGAGCTATCGGGACTGCGGGCGGTGGACTGACGCGCGGACCACCTACGAATGGCGTGCCACGATGGGTGGTTGGGACGAGGAGGTTTGGTACTCACTGTTTCAGGTAGCGGTGCTGACCGAACGTCTCGCGGAAGCACCGGAGCGGGTAAGCGCGGCCTTCCTGCGCGCGTTTCAGGCGCGGCCGTCGCGCGCGGAGCCATTGGTTGAGTTGGCGAGTTTTCACCGCTTGCGGGCGGAGTACGGCCTGGCGTATTTGTACGCGAAGCATGCGGCTGAAATGACGCGCCCGAAAGACCGCTTGTTCGTGGACGATGCCAGCTATCGGTGGCGGGCGCTGGACGAAGTGGCCATTTCGGCCTACTACGTTGCAACAACCGAGGCGCGGCAGCAGGGTGGCGTGGCCGCGAGCGCGCTGCTAGAAATTGCAGATTCCGTTCCCGAAAGCGATCGGGAACGGATCAGAAAAAACGCCACGTTCTACGGCGCGTAGTTCAGCACAATCGTCCGTCGTCACCACCTACAGGCCATTTCCAGTCCTGTAACGGTTTGAGCCATCGTCTTGGGCGATGGCGGACGCCGCGACTGGCGAGAATCGGCCCGCGACGCCAGCCGGAACCGGACTACCCGTTCGATCAGCGCGGCGCGCGGTCGGTGCGCAAGCACGACGAGTCGCTGCTCGTCATGGGCGGACGCGTGCCCACCGTCCCAATCCCGGCCCCCGACGCACTTGCCTCCTGCTGGCACTGGCGCTATTGCCAGGTGGTCCAGTTCACGACAGCCGGAACGCCGATTGGCGGGCCCCCCGAGATGAATTGCATGTATCCGTAGCGGCCCTGGCTCGTCTTTACGCAATAGAATTGCAGCGTATTTGGAAAAATTAAGTTAGTATTCGGGGGGTAAACCGGGATCGCCTGGCAGACACTCTTGGTCGGCGCGCCCACGCCCGGACTGGCAACCACGGACCCGAACATGGCTAGAAATCCGTCCCATCCGAGGTCGCCTTGCGCCAACGCATTCGGTGGTTCGTTGACGATTGCGGCGGTATCCATGTCCAGCGCCTTGAAAGCAGGTATGTTAGTCCCGAACCCCTGAAGAAAGATGATGTCGGGGAGGGCGGAGCAGAGGGGCTGGCCAGCACTGAAGCCGACAACGAAGGACCCGGCAGTGCACTGGAAGTTGCCCACGAACGCACCCGTCGCGCCGGTGGCTCCGGTCGCACCCGTCGCACCGACAGCACCCGTCGGGCCGACCGCAGTACTTGGTGCGCCAGTCGGGCCGGTCGGGCCGAGGGCGCCAGTCGCACCGGTTGAACCTGTAGGCCCAACCGCTGTACTGGCTGCGCCTGTGCTGCCGGTTGCGCCGGTAGGTCCTGTTGCGCCGGTTGGCCCCACAGAACCCGTGGCACCCGTTGCACCGGTTGCGCCGATCGTAGGCGGGCACTTGACTAGCGTCCCGCTGCTATCGAAACAGACGATGCCAGCGGACGTGCCGCTCGTGGCAGGCAGCCCCGGCACGATGATCAGGCCGGAGGGATCGACGGTGAGTAACGTGGTGGCGCCGGTTGAATCCTTGATGACCACTCTGCCACCGGGGGGCGCCTTGATTTCAACATCTGCGGCGAAAGCGTAGGGCGTAGCCAGCGCCAATGCGGCGAGCACGGCGACACGAACGGGGGAAAGGCGCAAAGTAGATTTCATGCGTGAAAGTCCTTCGATGGGCTAGGACGGGAACGAGGATTTGAGGGGCGGCGCGCGCCTGAAGCGAACACAGTAGCAATGCCGAGCAGCAACATGAGGAGCGCGAGCATTGCGCTGTTAAGTGTTGGAATACGTGCGTAGTCGGGCTCGCCGAACCAGCGAACCGTCGATGACGTAGTACTGCGATTGACGAGATAGGGCGCGAGCCACACGCCAGTGGCGACGAGATCGTTCACCGCCAGCTCGCTCATCAACTGTTGCCCGGTAAGCTCGATATTGGCTGATCCGCCAGCGCTGGTGCTGCGCAGCTGGATGGGTGCGGCGGCAGTGCCTGTTATCGTCAGCAGAGACGAGATTCGCTGTGTACTACCCACCGCGAAGCTGTATATCTTGCCGATCGTGCTGATGAAACTCAGTGCATAGAACGAGGTGTTGCCACTGACAGTGCTGGCGGCGGCGCAGGCGGGCGCATCGACAAATTTGACGCTGCTGGTGCCAGCAGCAAAACTACCGGAGTTTGCCCAGTTGCCTGCGAGCGAAATTTGACCCGACCCGGCATTGACGCTGCCACCCGCGAGCACCGTGAAGTTGCGCACGTTGATCAGCGCTCCCGCGCCGAGGGTCAAGTTGCCCGCAACACTAACGTCGGTACAGCCCAAATCCATCGTACCGCCAGCGAGATCGAAACTGCCGCCGCCGGGAATCGTCAAGTCAGCGAACGC
>JBBRVM010000066.1:0-11151 GCA_038246865.1 Burkholderiales bacterium | reverse complement strand
TTACGGTGATCCGCATGTGCACATGGATGGCCCGGCGGTGTTCAAAATTGCGGTCAAAGTCATGGCCGACGTCTGTAACGAAACGCTCGCGAT
This sequence comes from Burkholderiales bacterium, assembly GCA_038246865.1. Lineage (GTDB taxonomy): Bacteria > Pseudomonadota > Gammaproteobacteria > Burkholderiales > Casimicrobiaceae > Casimicrobium. The sequence continues at coordinate 11,058 of JBBRVM010000066.1, read as the reverse complement.
GGCAAACATGACTGCCGCCGACATCGACTGGCTGGTACCGCATCAGGCCAACACGCGCATCATCGACGCGACGGGCAAAAAGCTCGGCGTTGCGCCGGAGAAAACGATTGTGACGGTGCAGGGACAGGGCAACACGTCGGCGGCATCGATCCCGCTGGCGCTGGATACAGCAGTGCGTGATGGTCGCATCAAAGCTGGAGACCTGGTGCAGACCGTGGCTGTGGGTGGCGGATTTACCTGGGGTAGCGCGCTGATACGTTGGTGAGTTTTGTCGGTGCCGGTGCGCGGTTTTGTCCCCTCTCCCCTCAAGGGAGAGGGGGCGAGCAGCTCTCCCGTCAAACCACTGCTGTGCAGGGGCTAGACGCAAGAAACGCCATAAGTCGATACCTGATCAGCAAGCTGCCTCAGCAAAGTGGCTTTTCGGGAAGGTTGTCATGTTGAGTGAAGCGAAACATCAGGTGGCAAGCATTGAGCGTCGCGGAGCGCGTTTTAGTAACCGCACTAATCCTTCGCTCCGGATGACAACTCCCATGCTGAGGCACCTTGCTATTCAGGAGTCGATAAACAAACAAATCAAGCACCAGCCCCAATTAACGGGGCATTCAACAGAAAGCTGATATGAAACTAGCATTCGTTTTTCCGGGTCAGGGATCACAATCGGTTGCGATGATCGCGGGTTACGCCGGACTTGCTCAAATCGACGAGACTCTGGCTGCGGCTGATGCTGCGCTCGGCGCGCCGCTGACTTCGCTGATCGCCAACGGCCCAGCCGAAAACCTGAACATTACGACCAACACGCAGCCCGCGATGCTAGCGGCCGACGTTGCAGTCTGGAACGCTTGGCTCGCTGTGGGCGGGCCGAAGCCTGCGCTGCTGGCAGGGCATAGCCTGGGCGAATACGCGGCGCTCGTCGCGTCTGAATCGCTTGATTTCGCCTCCGCCATGAAGCTTGTGAAAGCCCGCTCGCAAGCGATGCAGGACGCAGTTCCTCCTGGCATCGGCGGCATGGCGGCTGTGCTCGGAATCGAACCCGCAGCGCTTGCCGAAGTCTGCGATAAAGCAAGTCAGGGCGAGGTCGTTTCCTGCTGCAATCTGAACGCGCCGGGCCAGATCGTGATCGGCGGTCACAGGACGGCGGTAGAGCGAGCCATCGTGCTCGCAAAAGAGGCCGGTGCCAAGCGCGCGTTGATGCTGCCGATGAGCGTGCCGAGTCATTGCGAGCTCATGCGCCCCGCCGCCGAAGCATTGGCCATCGCCTTAAATCGCGCCAATTTCCAACCGCCCAAAATCGCCGTGCTGCACAACGCCACCGTCGACGTCGCAGGCGACGCGGTTGGCATTCGCCTCGTCCTCGCCGAGCAGTTGTTCAAGCCGGTTCGCTGGATCGAAACCATCGAAAAATTCGCGATGCAGGGCGTCACCCACATCGTCGAATGTGGCCCGGGCAAAGTCCTTGCCGGCATGGTCAAACGCATCGCGCCAGACGTTAAATGTTTGACGCTTTCGGACAAAGCGGCGTTCGACGCCGCGCTTGCTGAATTGAAGTGACTGCTCAGCATGAACGATTTCCAGTCGGCGATTAACGCAGAGTTCGGCAGCGTTGCCGAGCTTGTTCATCTCCACGCGCTGGCTGCGCCTAATCGTCTGGCACTCTCCGAGAGCAATTCAGCGCGCACGTTGACGCACGGTGAACTCGACGCGTTGATGGATCGCATCGCCGCGAGCTTGCAACGCGATGGAGTGAAAGCGGGCGAATCCATCGCGATTTGCGCATCATCTTCGGTGAACTATGCGGCGGCGTTTCTGGGCGCGTTGCGAGCAGGGGTCGCGGTTGCGCCCCTCGCGCCGGGATCCACGCCCGCGAGTCTGGTGCGCCTGATTGACGATGCCGGAGCGCGCATTCTGTTCACCGATGCCAGCGCAAAAGACGTTGTCGGCCCAGCGAAAGACGCCAGGATTCCTCGCGTTGCGCTTGACAATTCTGATGTGGCTAAAAGTTTCGACGCGTGGCTTGCACCGGTTGGCACGCGGCCAACCGCTGTCACGCCTGAACCCACCTGGCCGTTCAACATCATCTATTCGTCTGGCACCACGGGCGAGCCAAAAGGCATCGTTCAGGCCTTCGCGATGCGCTGGGCCCATGTGCGCCGCGCCGCGAATTATCGCTATGGACCGGAGTCGGTCACGCTGCTGTCAACGCCGCTTTATTCCAACACCACACTCGTTGTTTTCTTCCCGACGATTGCGTTTGGCGGACACGTCGTGCTCATGCCGAAATTTGACGCGGCGGGCTATTTGCAGCTTGCCGAAAAGTATCGGGTAACGCACACCATGCTGGTGCCGGTGCAGTATCAGCGCCTCATGGCGCATCCGACATTTGATGCGCATGACTTGTCTTCATTCGCTTTCAAATTCAGCACCAGCGCGCCGTTCGGTGCAGCGCTTAAGGCCGACGTGTTGAAGCGCTGGCCCGGTGGACTAATCGAGTTCTACGGCATGACCGAAGGCGGCGGCACGGTGATTCTTGAAGCGCATGAGTATCCGCACAAACTGCACACCGTCGGTCGGCCCGCCGAGGGTAGCGATATCCGCCTGATCGACGAAGCGGGCAACGAACTAACGCGCGACGACGTCACCGTCAGCGGCGAAGTTGTCGGGCACTCTGCGAGCATGATGACCGGCTATCACGGCCAACCGGAGAAGACGCGTGAAGCCGAATGGTTCGACGCGACAGGCAAACGCTTCATTCGCACGGGCGACGTTGGTCGTTTCGATGAAGATGGATTTCTCATGCTGTTTGACCGCAAAAAAGACATGATCATCAGCGGTGGCTACAACGTTTTCCCAAGCGATCTGGAAGCCGTGTTGCGCGGGCACCCTGCGGTTGCCGATGTCGCCGTTGTCGGTATCCCGTCGGAGCTCTGGGGCGAGACGCCGGTCGCCTATGTCGTTCAAAAAAGCAACGACGATACGTCGGCTGAAACCTTGCTGCAATGGACGAATGCGCAATTAGGAAAGACGCAGCGACTGGCCAGCCTGACCTTTATCAACGAGCTGCCGCGCAGCGCGATTGGCAAGGTGCTCAAGCGCGAATTGCGTGAGGATTATCGGGCCGGATAACGTGGACGTTGCGCACGCACAACTGCTGCGCAACGGTTCTGCGACCTACATGCACGCCCGATAAATCTCGGCAATAGAAACGTTGCCGGTTCGCGCCTGCTCCACGCCGTTGACGGGTAGCGGAATCATGCCGCTCGCAATCGCCAGTTTTCTGAATTCATCGCTTGCGACGCCCGCTTCGACGCGGCTGCGAATCGAGTCGGTCATCACCATCAGTTCATAAATCGCCATGCGACCTGAGAATCCGGTGAAATGGCACTGCTCGCAGCCCGCGCCTTTCAGAAACTTGTCCGTGGCCGTCAGATTCAGATTTTCGCGTAGCAACGGGTCAATGACTTCCGGGACGCGGCAATGCGGACAGTTTTTGCGAACCAGCCGCTGCGCCAGAACGCCGATCACGGCTGAGCGGATCATGTAGGGCGCGATGCCGATTTCGATCAGGCGCACTAGCGTGCTCGCGGCATCGTTGGTGTGCAGCGTGCTGAACACGAGATGACCAGTCAGCGCGCTTTCCACCGCGATCTTGCAGGTTTCGAGATCGCGCATTTCGCCGATCATGATCACGTCCGGGTCGTGCCGCAGAATGTGCCGCAGCGCTTGCGGAAAACCGAAATTAATCTGCGGTAATAGCTGAATTTGCCGCGTTTTTTCGAGTTCGTACTCAATTGGGTCTTCGACAGTGACGATGTTTACGTTCTCTTTTTTGACCGCCTGCAGCGCGGCGTACAGCGTTGTGGTCTTGCCAGAACCGGTGGGCCCGGTCACCAGAATGATGCCGTAGCTGCGCCGGATCAAATCGAGAAAGCGCGCTTTGTCCGAAGGCTTGAAGCCAATCTCGTCGACTGAGCGCAGCCCGGCTCTCTTGTCGAGAATACGGATCACCACGCTCTCGCCGTACTGCACCGGAATGATCGAGACGCGAAGATCAACCGGCTGATCCGTGACGGTGAGGTGGATCCTTCCGTCCTGCGGGAGTCGGCGCTCGGTGATGTCGAGCGTAGCTAGAATCTTGATGCGGCTCACCACGGCAGGTAGCAGCGCCGCACGCAGGATGCGGATTGGCACCAGCGTCCCATCGATGCGAAAGAGCACTTCAAACTCATGCTTGGACGGACGAATGTGAATGTCCGAAGCGCGCAGCGCTACGCCCTGACGCAGCATTGAGTCGACGAGGTTGACGATAGGCGCGCGCTTGGCCACATGCTCGGCGTCACGCCAAGGCAATGTTTCGTCCAGCTCTGCGTGCTGCTCCTGTTCAATTGCCAGGTCGGTCAGCGTGCGCAGTTCGGCCGCCTCCTGAGCAGAGCGGTAGATGCGGTCAATCGCTTCGTCAATCTGCGCCGGCGGTGCGAGCACGAAGACGATGTGTCGTTGCAGCGCAAAGTGCAGTATGCCCAGCTCTTCTTCGTCCGGCAGTTGCGCAACGGCGAGCACGATCGAATCGTGCCAGAGCATCACCGGCGCAACACGGTAGCGCTCAGCCACGGCGCTGCTGAGCAATGAAATAGCCTCCGGTGCGAGATCAAAATGCGTCAGATCGACATGCGGAATATCGCGCACCGCATGCAGCGTCTGCCACGCGACCTCCCGCATTGCGGCGCTACTGGCGTTAGCGGTGTCAGCGCTGGTATCGATCAGTAGCTGCGCCCGTTCGATCTCCTCACTGCCGGGCGGATCGGCGCGGTTCAGGAGCTGGCCAAAAGCCGAACTCGACGCCGCATGCCTCTCCAGTAATGATTCCAGTTCGTGTGGATTGTGAATGATGCTTTCTGGTGACAAGGTTCCGGGCATGCGACATCCTTTTTGTTTTTCGTACGTCGCGCAAGCCATCACCTGCGCATCAGCACGACGGTTGTAACGCGAATGAGCACGAGTGAACGTGATGTCGATCAAACGAACGCAACCTCTGCGGGGTTGTGGCGCTCGACGGTGAGGCTTTGCGTCATAAGAGAATTCCTGACTAGCCAGCTGCCTCAGCAAGGTGGCTTTTCAGGAAGATTGTCATGTTCAGTGAAGCCAAACATCAGGCGGCACCGCTTGAGCGTCGTGGAGCGCTTTTTAGTATGCGCACTGATCCTTCGCCGTGCTCAGGTTGACAATTCCCAAGCTGAGGCGCCTTTCTAATCGGGAAAGAATTTAAGGTGTCGCCTCTGATAAGACAATAGGCGGCTTTTTGGTGAAAGCGTTTTTCTGTAGGGGCTATAGAACGATAAATTAGAAAGTCGACTTAAGCCAAAAAATCGTTTTCAGCCCCTATAGAACGGAGATTACATCGAAAAGATGATCGTGCGCCAAAACTCCAAAGCGCGACGGGGTGCTAGCCGAGCGACGGATCGAGACCGCCGCTGACGGGGAAATACGGATGATCAGCGAGCACCTGGCCGTCAAGCGAAGCGCCAATGCCGGCGCCCAGTGGCAGCGCGAAATGCCCGCCGTCAAATTTGGCGGTGACGCCGTGAATTGCGCTCGTGAATAGTCGGCTTTCGCCGACCTGCAACTCCAGAAAATCGCAGCCCGGTCCCGCAATGCATGCATGCAGACTCGCTAAATTGCAGATCGGGCCAGTCGGATTGTGCGGCGCGGTTTGCACGTTGTGTCGAGCTGCAAGTTCGGCAATGCGCAGTAGCGCACCGATACCGCCGCAGTACTTCACGTCTGGCATGAGGGTGTCGTAGAGACGGCGCTCGATGAATGGCCGAAAACCTTCGACCTCTGCCTGCATTTCTGCGCCAGCGAGGCGAACGTCTTGAGCGTTGGCGTAATCGCGAATCGCACGGATGTCCGAATGCCACTGCGGCTGTTCGCTAACCGGACATTCGAGCCAGTGCAGTTTGACTTCAAGTAATGCGTCCAGCACGTAGCGCGAGGTTTTCGGCGTGAGTCGCCAATGGCAATCGACCATCACTTTGACATCGAACCCTACAGCTTCCCGCACGGCACGGATGCGGGCAAGGGCGGACTCGATCATCTGGCTCCCGTCAGCGGTCTCGGCGTTCTTCGGCAATACGCCGTCAAACGGTGCCAGTTTGATCGCCCGGAAGCCCGCAGCGACGGCGTTTCTGGCGCTGGCTGCGAATCCTTCGGGCGTGCGCGGCTGCGTGGCGCGATTGATGTTGGCGTAGACCTCGACGCTTGAACGTTGAGCATCGCCGAATAACTGCCAGACCGGAACGCCCGCGTGTTGTGCAAGCACGTCGAGCAACGCCTGCTCGGTAGCGCTCTTGACCGAATGTTCGACCATGCCGCCCGGCGAGTGCAGGTGCAGAGCACAGGCGGCTTCGGCGTCGGCAATGGAAAGGATCTGCTTATCGGTCAATTCAGCGGCAAACCGCGAACAGTATTCCCGTTGCAACGTCTCCCAGCCATTGAGTGAACACTCTCCCCAACCCACAAGCCCTGAGCCGGCTTCAACACGAATAAATGACCAGTTGGTTTTTGCGCTGACGTGCAAAACATGGAATGTGAGCGTACGAATTTTCATCGGCCCAGCATAATCGCAGCCACAACAAATGTGGCACCTATTGGAGGTTAGAAATGAAACTGTTAATTGGCGCGGCGCTGACTGCGTTGCTGGCATTGAGTGCGACCACCGCGATTGCGCAATCGTTTCCGGCAAAACCCGTGAAGATCATCGTGCCGAGTACGCCGGGTGATGGCTCGGATATTCTGGCGCGATCCATTGCGCAGAAGCTGACCGAGCGCTGGGGACAGTCAGTGATCGTTGAGAATCGTCCCGGTGCGGGTGGTGTCGTCGGTACCGAGGCGTCGGAAAAAATCACCTGCGGACGGCTATACGGTGATCATGGGCAACGCCGGGTCGCACGCAATCAATCAGGCGCTTTATCCGAAACTCTCCTACGACGTGGTTCGTGATTTCGCGCCGATCACTTTGGTTGCGTCGGCCCCGAACGTGTTCGTGGTGAACCCGTCGGTGCCCGCCAGGACTGTCGCCGAATTCATAGCACTCGCGAAAAAAGAACCCGGTAAATATTCGTTCGCATCGGGCGGCAACGGCTCGTCTGCACACTTGAACGGTGAAATGTTGAAATCTTTCGCTGGCATCGAGATGACGCACGTGCCTTACAAGGGCTCAAGCCCCGCGATCACCGATGTCATCGCCGGTCAGGTGCAGCTCATGATCGGTAATCTGCCGCCGATCCTTCCGTTCATCAAATCAGGAAAAGTGCGTGCGCTCGGCGTCACCACCACGACGCGGTTTGCCGCCACGCCGGACGTGCCCCCGATTTCAGAGACGGTTCCCGGCTACGAATCTCTGGCGTGGTTCGGTTTGTTCGCACCTGCGGCAACGCCAAAAGACATCCTGACGAAATGGCACGGTGATGTCGTCGCAGTGCTTGCACTGCCGGAGATTCGCGAGCGTGTCGCGCAACTGGGCTTTGACGTGGTCGGCAACACGCCTGAGGCTTATGCGGCGCTGGTTCGCGGTGATATCGCGAAGTGGCAGAAGGTGGTCAAGGCGTCCGGGGCGAAGGCAGACTGACCCGCTCTCGTGCTCTAATTTGCACGAATTTCGACGAGTCAGCACCTTCGCAAAGGTCCACAAGTCCGCACTCACGGCCCGCACAAGGAAAAAATGAAAGATAAAGTTACCCTCGTCACCGGCGCTACGCGCGGCATCGGCGCTGCAATTGCCAGATCGCTCGCTGAAGCCGGTGCCAAAGTCATCGGCACGGCCACGTCCCAGGACGGTGCGGACAAGATCACCGCAGCATTGGCACCGCTTGGCGGGCGCGGGGTCGTGCTCAATGTCACAGACGCCGCTGCCATCGATCTCGCGCTTAAGGACATCGAAGCGAAGGAGGGCCCGGTTGCGATCCTCATCAACAACGCGGGCATCACGCGGGACACACTTTTGATGCGTATGAAGGACGATGATTGGGATGCGGTGATGGACACTAATCTCAAGAGCGTGTTCCGTCTGACCCGTGCTGTAAGCCGTCCGATGATGAAAGCGCGCTTTGGTCGCGTCGTGAATATTGGTTCGGTGGTCGGTTCGATGGGCAACGCGGGACAGGTGAACTACGCGGCGGCTAAGGCCGGGCTGATTGGCTTGACCAAATCGCTCGCGGCGGAACTGGGTTCGCGTGGAATCACTGTAAATCTGGTCGCACCGGGCTTTATCGACACCGATATGACGCAGGCCTTGCCCGAGGCACAGCGTACAAAACTCGTCGAAATGATCCCGGCGGGGCGGCTTGGAACGCCTGACGACGTCGCGTTTGCAGTGAAATTTTTATGTGACGAGCACGCCGGATATGTCACCGGTACGACGCTACACGTTAATGGTGGCATGTATTTCACCTAAGTTCGTCGACGTTGCCGGGATTTAGCGTCTGAATTTACGGGAGTCAGTTGTTGGCCGCCGTAATGATTCCTTTGCTAAAATTCCTGAATTCGGCTCCGCGCCGTTTTTCCATTAAAGGATCCATCAAGGATTTGCCATGAGTGATATCGAAGCCCGCGTTAGAAAAATCGTTGCCGACCAACTGGGCGTTGCCGAGGCAGACATCAAGAACGAATCGTCTTTTGTAGATGACCTCGGTGCCGACTCGCTCGACACCGTTGAGCTCGTGATGGCGCTCGAAGAAGACTTCGGCACCGAGATTCCGGACGAAGAAGCCGAGAAGATTACGACGGTGCAACTTGCGATTGACTACGTCACCTCGCACAAGAAGTAAGCCTCAGGGTTGTCGCCTTTGAGCATGTTTAAAAAGGCGGCCAGTGAGCCGCCTTTTTTGTTTTTTAAAAGTTTTTCTCCATGACAACAAGACAGCGTCGCGTCGTCGTCACCGGCTTGGGCATCGTGAGTCCCGTAGGAGTTGGCGTTGCCGCCGCCTGGGACTCGATCACCAACGGTCGCTCCGGCATTGGCCCGATCACCCGATTTGATTCTGCGGCTTTCAACACGCACATCGCAGGGGAGGTCAAAGGCTTCGATCCCGCGCAGTTCATGTCCGGTAAAGAAGCGCGTCGCTACGACTCGTTTATTCATTTTGGCATCGCGGCTGCCAAAGAAGCGTTGGCGGACGCAGGGATCACACCGCACCCGGCTGATCCCGAGCGCTATGGTTTGTCGATTGGTTCGGGCATTGGCGGATTGCCGTTAATTCAGGAAACCGCCTACGCGCTGCGCGACGGCGGCCCGCGCAAGATTTCGCCGTTTTTCATTCCCGGCTCGATCATCAACATGATCTCCGGTCTGATCTCGATTGAGTACGGCTTTCAGGGCGCCAACATGGCCGCCGTGACTGCGTGCAGCACCGCGAACCATTGCATTGGCGAGAGCATGCGAAAGATTGAGTACGGCGACGCTGACGTCATGGTGGTCGGTGGTTCTGAAGCGGCGGTTTGCGAGCTGGGCATTGGTGGGTTTAATGCGGCTCGCGCGCTGTCAACCCGCAATGATGACCCGACGGCGGCAAGCCGTCCGTGGGATGTGGATCGCGACGGTTTCGTGCTCGGCGAAGGCGCGGGTGTGCTGGTCATCGAAGAGCTGGAGCATGCCAAAGCACGCGGCGCGAAGATTTATTGCGAGCTCATCGGTTACGGCGTGTCGGGTGATGCGTATCACGTCACGGCGCCGCGCGAAGATGGCGATGGTGCGCGTCGCTGCATGGTCAATGCGCTCAAAAACGCCAGCCTGAATCCGTCGGACGTTGACTACGTGAATGCGCACGGAACATCGACGCCGCTCGGTGATCTGGCGGAAGCCACTGCGCTCAAGAGCGCATTCGGTGAATCTGCCAAAAAAGTCATGGTCAGTTCGACCAAATCGATGACCGGTCATTTGCTTGGCGCTGCGGCGGGTATCGAGGCAGTGTTCAGCATTCTTGCGCTGCGTGACGGCGCGATTCCACCGACGATTAACTTGCACAAGCAAGACCCGGCAGTTGAACTCGATCTGGTGCCGAACACAGCGCGTCAAAAGAACATTGATGTTTCGATGTCAAATAGTTTCGGTTTTGGCGGCACCAACAGCTCGCTGGTTTTTAAGCGAATTTGACGGGTAGGGTGGGCATCCCGTTCCCACCATTGATCGCGCCAATCCGAACCGCGTGGGCACAGGGTGCCCACCCCTACGAATCTGAAAACAAAAATATGTCTCTAGTCGTTCACAAATACGGCGGCACGTCGATGGGCTCAGTCGAGCGCATCAAGAGTGTCGCCAGGCGCGTCGCCAAATGGCACCGGGCGGGCTACCAGATGGTGGTCGTGCCTTCGGCCATGTCGGGCGAAACCAATCGTCTGCTTGCACTCGCTAAAGAAGTTAACGCCGACCCCAGTCCGCGCGAACTCGACATGATTGCCTCAACGGGCGAACAGGTCTCCGTCGGTTTGCTCTGCATCGCCTTGCAGGCTGAAGGCATTGATGCTGTCAGCTACTGCGGTTGGCAAGTGCCGATTCGCACCGACAATTCGTTCACCAAAGCACGCATCACGAGTATTGAGGTTGTTCGGGTGCGGGCAGATCTTGCAGAGGGCAAAGTCGTCCTCATCACAGGCTTTCAGGGCGTGACCGAAGATGGTCACATCACCACCCTCGGTCGCGGTGGTTCAGATACGCAGGCCGTTGCCGTTGCCGCCGCGATGATGGCCAGCGAGTGCCTGATCTACACCGATGTTGACGCGGTCTACACCACCGACCCGCGCGTTGAACCCGACGCGCGTCCGTTGAAAACAGTGACGTTCGAAGAGATGCTGGAAATGGCCTCTCTCGGCTCGAAAATTTTGCAGATTCGCTCGGTCGAATTCGCTGGTAAATACAAAGTCCCGACGCGCGTCCTGTCGAGCTTCACTGATCCGATGATTCCGATCGAAGAAGAGGCCAGTTCGGGCACGCTAATCAGTTTTGAGGAAGAAGAAAACGTGGAACAAGCCATCATCTCCGGCATTGCCTTCAACCGCGACGAAGCGAAG
>JBBRVM010000065.1:0-11264 GCA_038246865.1 Burkholderiales bacterium | reverse complement strand
TAACTACGTCGAGGGCGAAAGCTTGATCATGGGCGTGAAGGAAATTGCAGTGTCGTCGGGCTCGGCGTGTACCAGCGCGTCGCTGGAGCCGAGTTACGTTTTGCGTGCTTTGGGCCGAAGCGATGAACTCGCGCATAGCTCAATTCGCATGACTGTGGGTCGTTTCACGACTGAAGACGATGTTGATACGACGATTGCAACGATGAAGCGCACCGTAGAGAAGCTGCGGGCGATGAGCCCGCTGTGGGACATGCATCTCGACGGAATCGACATATCCCAAGTCCAATGGGCGGCACATTAATTTTGTAGGGTGGGCACCCCGTGCCCACACGAAGTGAAGAGGTAACTGAAAATGGCATACAGCGAAAAGGTCGTAGACCACTACGAAAACCCCCGTAACGTCGGCGCATTCGGCAAAGAAGAAGCTGACATCGGCACTGGCATGGTCGGCGCGCCAGCTTGCGGCGACGTCATGAAGTTGCAGATCAAGGTGGGCGCGAACGGCATCATCGAAGACGCCAAGTTCAAGACGTATGGCTGCGGCTCTGCGATTGCTTCCAGCTCGCTGGTGACCGAATGGGTCAAGGGCAAAACGCTCGATGAAGCGATGAACCTGAAGAACACGCAAATCGCCGAAGAACTGGCGCTGCCGCCGGTGAAAATTCACTGTTCGATCCTCGCTGAGGACGCGATCAAAGCGGCTGTGCTGGACTACAAGGCGAAGCATCCCGTCGCAGAAAAAGTCGCCGCGTAATTCGTTCGCTTCGTGGGAGCGGGTCTACCGCGATTGCTCCCTCAGACACCCATCGCGGTGGAACCTCCCCTACATTGTTTTGTGAATGCACCATGTCAGTCACCCTTACCCAAGCCGCCGCCAATCACGTTCAGAAATACATTGCCAAACGCGGCAAAGGTATTGGCATTCGTCTGGGCGTCAAAACCACGGGCTGTTCCGGCCTCGCGTACAAACTTGAGTACGCCGACGACTCGTTGCCCGAAGATATGGTGTTCGAAAGCTGCGGCACCAAGGTCATGATTGATCCGAAAAGCTTCGCGGTACTCGACGGCACTGAGCTGGATTTTCAGCGAGAAGGCCTGAACGAAGGTTTCAAATTCAACAACCCGCGCGAGAAAGCTCGTTGTGGTTGTGGTGAGTCTTTTACCGTTTGACGTGATTAAGTCACTGCGAGGGTTCTTGTAGGAGCGGCTCGCCGCGACCGCTGCGTAGCGAAGCTTGGGTCGCGACAAGCCGCTCCCGCAGACGATAAAAACGAAGGCACCTTTGTGTCGCGCAACACCTTCCTGTGAAACCCGTGTGAATCACTTCTCGACCTTCGACCTTCCCACTGCTTTCGCCGTGGATCCGTCGCTATTAGCGTCTCGCTATCGCGACCTGCAAGCCGCTGTCCATCCTGATCGCTTCGTCAACGCGACCGATGCAGAGAAGCGCATTGCGATGGAGCGCGCGGTGGCAGTCAACGAGGCTTTCACGACCCTGAAAGACCCGGTGCGTCGCGCGATGCATCTGCTCGTGCTAGTCAACATTGATGGCATGGAGGAGAAAAATTCCTTGATGCCGTTCGATTTTTTGGCTGAGCAGATCGAGTGGCACGAAGCGCTCGCCGATGCAAAACTCAAAGAAGACGAAGAGCGGCTGGAAGAAATGTCGAGCGAACTAACAGACATGTTGCGTTCGCTAGGCGGCACATTCGCTGCCGCCTACGCGGGCGAACACTTCACCGTGGCAACAACGCTCGCGCGCAAAATGCGATTCGTGCAAAAACTCATCGAAGAAGCTGAATCGGCGCTCGCTGATTTGGATCAATAGCTCATGGCATTTCTACAGATATCTGAACCCGGCGAGAGCCCTGAACCGCACACGCGCCGCCTTGCCGTGGGCATTGATCTCGGCACCACCAACTCACTCGTTGCAACGATTCGTAACGCGGTGCCCGAGTGTCTGCCCGACGGCGACGGTCGCACCCTGCTGCCGTCCGCTGTGCAATATGCAGAAGGCGGCGACATCGTCGTAGGACATGAGGCGCTCAAGCATCGTGGCGACGATGCGCTGAACACCATCACGTCAGTCAAGCGCTTCATGGGGCGCAGCGTGGCTGATTTGCGCAGCGACACCGAAGCGCGCTACAACTTCACAACGCCAAGCGGAGATGGCAAGGGCGCTCTAAAAATCGTGACACGGCAAGGCGCGTTGTCGCCGATTGAAGTGTCGGCAGATATTCTGAAAGCGCTCAGGGCGCGCGCGGAAGAAAGCCTCGGTGGCGAGCTGTACGGCGCGGTGATCACAGTGCCTGCCTACTTTGATGATGCGCAACGCCAAGCGACGAAGGATGCTGCCAAGCTCGCTGGTTTGAACGTATTGCGATTACTGAACGAGCCCACCGCAGCCGCCGTCGCCTACGGACTAGATCAACACGCGCAGGGCACGTTCCTCATTTACGACCTGGGTGGCGGCACATTTGACGTGTCGATCCTGCGATTGTCGCGCGGCGTGTTCGAAGTGCTTGCTACGGCGGGCGATACTCATTTGGGTGGCGACGATTTTGATGCAGCGCTTGCGAAATACGCGTTCGACACCTGGGCACTAACGCGCGCGCTTTCACCCGCCGGTCAAGCCAATTTGCTGGCCGCTTCTCGCGCAGCAAAAGAAACCCTGACCAACGCTGACGTCGCCACCATTCGCGTCGACTGGGGTTGCGGTTTCGACAGCAAAGTTGATGTCAAACGCGAAAAATTTGTTGAACTGACGCAACCTTTGGTTGACCGCACGATGAGCGCCGTGAAGCGCACGTTGCGCGACGCCAAACTCAAAGCTGACGACATTGATGGCGTCGTTCTGGTCGGTGGCGCAACGCGTACGCCGTCAGTGCGTGCCGCGCTCGAAGCGCACTTCGGAAAGCCGCCGCTCGCCGCGATGAACCCCGATGAAGTCGTAGCACTCGGTGCCGCGATTCAGGCAGATCAATTGGCAGGCAACAAGTCGGGCGAGGGCGAATCGCATTTGCTGCTCGACGTAATTCCTTTGTCGCTTGGACTCGAAACGATGGGTGGCCTCGTCGAAAAAATCATCCCGCGCAATTCAACGATTCCGGTTGCCAAAGCGCAGGAATTCACGACGTTCAAGGACGGCCAAACGGCGATGGCGCTGCACGTGGTGCAAGGCGAGCGCGAGCTGGTTGCCGATTGTCGGTCGCTCGCCCGGTTTGAGTTGCGCGGCATTCCACCGATGGTCGCTGGCAGCGCGCGCATTCGCGTGACGTTTCAGGTCGATGCAGATGGACTCCTCTCAGTGAGTGCTACCGAAACCACCAGCAACGTGCGTGCCGAAGTCATCGTGAAACCCAGCTATGGCCTCGGTGACGGCGAAATCGCGAGTATGTTGCAAAGCGCGTTTGCCAGCGCGAATACCGACATGCAGAAGCGTGCGCTGGCCGAAGCGCGCGTTGATGCGTTGGCGCTGGGGACGGCATTGTCGAACGCGCTGGTTGCGGATCGTGCGCTCCTGAACGATACCGAACACGCCGCACTCAGCTCACAAATCACACATCTCAAATCGCTAGCCGCGGGCAGCGATCATCGCGCCATCGTGCGAGCGTCCGAGGCGTTGAATCTTGCCAGCACCGAGTTCGCGGGACGCCGCATGGATCGCGCTGTGCGCGAGGCGCTGACCGGGCGCGACATTTCGGAGCTGTCATCTTGAGCGGAGCGAAAGATTATGTGAATCTGCTGCGACGTACCGATTCGATTTGCCGCGTGATTCTTCGCTGCGCTCAGAATGACAAAAAATTATGACCACTATCAAAGTCCTCCCCCATCCCGACATGTGCCCGAACGGAGCGGAAATCAACGCCGAAAAGGGCATTTCCGTCTGCACCGCGCTGCTCAACAATCACATCGAAATCGAACACGCGTGCGACCAGTCGCTCGCCTGTACCACTTGCCATGTGATCGTGCGTGAAGGCTTCGCATCCACCGGCGAAATGTCTGAGGACGAAGAGGATCTGCTCGACCGTGCCTGGGGCTTAACCTCTGTCTCGCGGCTGTCTTGTCAGATGAAAGTGGGAGATACCCCGCTAACCATTGAGCTGCCGAGATACACAATCAACCATGCGCGGGAGAACCATTGATGGCTACTCTCAAGTGGACCGACACGCTGGAAATTGCGATTCAATTGGCGGAGGCGCATCCCGAGGTTGATCCCTTGCAGTTGCGCTTCACCGATCTGATGGCGAAGGTGACTGCACTGCCCGAATTTGACGATATGCCCGAGCGTTGTGGTGAGCGGATTCTTGAGGCGATTCAGCAGGCGTGGATTGATGAAATCGAGTAACAGCTTTTCGCTGAAAGCACGTATGCTCAGGGGCTAACGGTCATTTGGTTGGATTGTTGACTTTGGCTGATATGACAGCTTAGCCCCTACGCAGCCAGTCTTTCAGCTAAGAGCTGTATTGATAAAGATCGAAAAAGCCCCGTTTCCGGGGCTTTTTTATTGCGCGATTAACACGCACTTCGTTCGCAAATTGCTTTGCTTACTGTGGGTTTGAAGGCGCTGACTCGTTTCCGGTCTTGCCGCCAGTTTCCACCATTTGCATGGGCTCTGCGGCCACAGTTGCGCGCGGAGGACGTGCACGACCACGCTTGACGGGCTCATCCGTGACGAGCTGCGCCGGTGCGCCGTTCGCTTTGGTTTCCATCATCTGCAAACCGGCATCGGCTGGCAAGGTGTAGCTGAACGCGTTCGCTGGTTCACGCTTGACCTCGGGTGCCGGTGCAGGGGCTGCAACGACGGGGGCCGGAGCAGGTGCGACGTAGACGGGGGCAGACTGCTGAGGAGCGGCGGCAGACGTTTCAGGAGCGCTGGCGGCCATTGCAGCAGCGGACGATTCACCTTCACCGCGATCACGACGGCCTTCGCCATTTTGATCAGGCGCAGCGACGCGATCAGGGCGACCCTCACGGTCACCACGATCACGTCGGCGTGAACCCCGCTCGTTACGCGGTGGACGATCCGTACGCTCTTGCGGTGCGGCTGCGGCGTTGACGTCACCGCTTTCGACGACAAGTACTTGGGCCGCTGCGTCGTTGAGCGGCAGTTCACCGTTGACTGGCGCGTTGTTGTCACGCGGAGCGCGGTCGCTGCGTTCCCGACGGGGGCCGCGCTCGCTACGATCAGCACGCGGCTCTCTCGGCTCCCTCGGCTCGCGTGGTTCACGTTGCGGTTTGCTCGCTTCGATGCTGGCGACATTGCTGACGTTGGCATTGAGCATGTCAACCGTCGTTGAACTCGCAGCTTTCGAACCCTGTTGTTGACGATCAGATTGGCCCTGGCCCGGCGCTTTACGCTCGCCACGATCATTGCGGTCAGTGCGTCCGCCTTTGGCCTCAGAGCCACGATCATTGCGATCCTTATTGCGATCTCCGCGACCGCTACGGTCGCTACCACGATCACTGCTGCCTTCGCTACGACTGCGGCGACCGTTGCGGTCACCACGGTCATTGCGATCACGGCTACCTTCGCGCTTCGGTTCCTGCTTCGGTTCGGCAGCCTTAGTGGGCTGCGTCACCAGTTCGGTCGCTGTCGAGCTACCGCCAAACAACGATTTGAAACTCGCCCAGAAGCCCGTTTTTTGTACGGGTTGTGGAGGCGTGATGGCGACCGGTGCGGCAGAAGCAGCAATAGCCTTAGGCTCGACCATTGGTGCCGACTGCGCTGGCGTAACCCCTTTAACGACGGCTTCAACGCGAACTTCATTCGCCTCCTGCTTGATCGCTTCAATCACGTCAATTTCAACTGGACGCTCAACCATTTTGAAGCTGAGCGGCAGTGGTTCTGCGTGATTCAGTTCGTCGTGTTTGAGGCGCTGAACGGTGTAGTTTGGCGTCTCCATGTACAGATTCGGAATCAGTACAACGTTAACTTTGAGGCGCGATTCGAGTGATTGCAGATCGACGCGCTTTTCGTTCAACAAATAAGTTGCGACATCAACCGGAACCTGAGCGACGACTTGCGCGCTGTTGTCCTTCATCGCTTCTTCCTGAATGATGCGCAGGATGTGCAGCGCGATCGATTCGGTCGAGCGGATGTGGCCAGTGCCGTGGCAACGCGGGCAAGGCAGATGCGCGCTTTCGCCGAGCGATGGCTTCAGGCGCTGCCGTGACAGCTCCATCAGACCAAAGCGGGAAATCTTGCCGAGCTGAACGCGGGCGCGGTCGAGCTTCATCGAATCGCGCAGCTTGTCTTCGACTTCGCGTTGATGCTTGCTGGACTCCATGTCGATGAAGTCAACGACGATCAGGCCACCCAGATCTCGCAAGCGCAGCTGGCGGGCGACTTCGTCGGCCGCTTCCATGTTGGTGTTGAACGCAGTCGTCTCGATGTCGCCGCCTTTGGTAGCGCGAGCCGAGTTAACGTCCACCGAAACCAGGGCTTCGGTATGGTCAATCACAATAGCGCCGCCAGATGGCAGGTTGACCGTGCGACCAAATGCGGACTCAATCTGATGTTCGATCTGGAAGCGCGAGAACAAAGGGACGTCGTCGTTGTAGAGCTTGACGCGGTTCACGGTGCCCGGCATCACGTGGCCCATGAACCCTTTGGCCTGCTCGTAGATGTCTTCGGTATCGATAAGGATTTCGCCAATGTCCGCCGTGTAGTAATCGCGAATCGCGCGGATCACAAGGCTCGATTCCTGATAAATCAGGAGCGGCGCTTTGTTCGCTTTCGCGGCACCGTCAATCGCGGTCCACAGTTGCAGCAGGTAGTTCAAATCCCATTGCAGCTCTTCAGCCGTGCGCCCGATACCGGCGGTACGAGCGATGGTGCTCATGCCGTTTGGCACTTCGAGTTGCGCCATGGTGTCGCGCAGTTCGTTGCGATCTTCGCCTTCGATACGACGCGAAACGCCGCCACCGCGTGGATTGTTCGGCATCAACACGAGGTAGCGACCCGCGAGCGAGATGAAGCTCGTGAGCGCCGCACCTTTGTTGCCGCGCTCGTCTTTTTCGACCTGAACGATGATTTCCTGACCGACGCGCAAGTTATCCGCAATTTTGTTGCGGTTCATTTCACCGTCGACGTTTAACACCGAGCGCGAAATTTCCTTGAACGGCAGGAAGCCGTTGCGCTCCATGCCATAGTCGACGAAACAGGCCTCAAGCGAGGGCTCGACACGGGTGACCGTGGCTTTGTAAATATTACTTTTGCGCTGCTCTTTCGAAGCAGACTCAATGTCGAGGTCAACTAACTTTTGACCGTCAACGATGGCAACGCGCAGTTCTTCAGACTGGGTTGCGTTAAACAGCATGCGTTTCATGCGTACCTTCCTTGTCCAGATTTTCGGGCAGGGCAAACGTTACGCGGTGGCCTGTGACGCAATGACGCTGCGCCGCTTTAGTCGACTATGACTAGAGCGGCGTCGGATGCGGGAATTTGAGGCGAAAAACGTCAGCGAGGGAATCGGCAGATGACCAGGCGACGACTCTGCTAACCAGGCGTGTTTTGCCTGAGGAAGAGTGTATTTGCTGGTTACTCCGCTGCATATTGTATGGAGCGGATGAACCAAAAGCGCTGGTGCGCGGATTCATTGACAATTATTTTTCGTGTGAGCCCGCCGCGATTTGCGACGCACCCCTATCAAACTTTTCACAGGCCAGCGAGCAACAAATTGCGATGCGCGGTGGCTGAACTCTTACAATCGCCGCTTTTCTCGGTGGCAGCTTGACCGTGGAACCGATGGGTGGTGCAGGGCCGCACGCGCAGTTCAGAAATCGGTGGACGCGATATTTTCATCGTGTCGACTCGGGGGATTTTTTTGATAATCGGTTGCGATAATCAAAAAAGTGCCAAACTGTTCATACGATCTACAAGTTGACCGCTTGATTCAAAATGCCGAACTTCCTTCGAAGCCAGACAACGTGTGAATTATAAGGCAAATGAAGGACTTAGCTCACATTTCTACACCGCTTTCTTTGCCTCGCGCCGCAACCGGCGCGACGCCCCGCGCAGGCGCGGGTGCGACCCCGGCCGTCGCGCCGAACGCCGGTGCTCAGGTGCGGCATTTGCGGGTCTCCGAGGCTTATGCCGGGCAGCGTTTGGACAACTTCCTCATTCGGGAGCTAAAGGGCGTACCTAAAACACATGTCTACCGCATTGTCCGATCTGGGGAAGTCAGGGTGAACGGTGGGCGCGCCAAGGCTGAGACCAAATTGGCGGCGGGTGACGAATTGCGCATTCCGCCAGTTCGAGTCGCTGCGGAGCCCGAATACAAGCAACTCACCGGCGACTTTCCTCACGAAATTGTTTGGGAAGATGATCATCTGATCGCGGTCAATAAGCTTGCCGGCGTTGCCGTTCACGGGGGATCAGGCGTGAGTTTTGGCGTGATTGAGCAGATTCGCATGTCGCGGCCTAACGCGCCGCTTCTGGAGTTGGTGCACCGTCTGGACCGCGACACTTCCGGCGTTCTGTTGATCGCCAAGACGCGCGTTGCCCTGATTGGTATGCACGACACTTTGCGTGAAAAGACCGGTGATAAGCGCTATATCGCCGCGGTTAAGGGTGAATGGGTGAATGATCGCCAGCACGTCAAAGCGCCGCTCGCCAAGTACACGCAGCCTAACGGTGAGCGTCGTGTTGAGGTAAATTCGGAGGAAGGACAGTTCGCCCACACCGTTTTCAACCTCGTTGAGCGGCGGGCCGACATGAGCTTGCTTGAAGCGGAGCTTAAAACCGGGCGTACCCACCAGATACGCGTTCACCTGCAACACTGCGGGTTTCCGATTGCGGGCGACGACAAGTATGGCAACAGCGCCTGGAACAAAGCGCTGCGTGCCTCTGGCTTCAAACGCATGTTCCTGCACGCCAAATCATTCACTTTTGAACACCCTGTTACTGGCCAATCGGTCGCCGTCGAGGCTCCCCTTCCTCGCGAGCTCGCAGCGTTTTGGCATGGTGAGTCGGCATGAGTAAGAAAAAATACCCTTTCATCGTCTTCGACTGGGACGGCACCTTGGCCGACTCCACGGGCGTTATCAAACGTGCTTTGCAGCGATCCGCTGAGGATCTCGGTTACCCGATTCCGACCGACGCACAGGCTGCTTTCATCATAGGCATGGGCTTGCGGCCAGCGCTGGAGCACGCGATTCCTACGTTGCGTGAAGCGGACTTGCTGCCACTGACGGATCGCTATCGCCATCACTTCATGGCCGGCGAGAACGAGATTTTTCTGTTTGGTGGTGTGACAGAGATGCTCTCGACGCTCAAGGCGCGGGGCCATTGGCTGGCCGTCGCGACGGGAAAGTCCCGCCGAGGGCTGGATCGGGCGTTTGATACGCTGGGTTTGCGCGAGTTTTTCGTCGCCTCCCGGTGCGGCGACGAGGGCTTCGCCAAACCGCATCCCGGAATGCTGAAAGCGCTGTTCGACGAAACCGGCATGACTGCTGCCGAAACCGTCATGATTGGCGACACCACTCACGACCTGCAACTGGCCGAAAACGCGGGCGCAGCCGCCATTGGTGTGACCTACGGTGCGCACCACCCGGAGCTTTTGCACGAGCACCGTAGGCTTACACTGGTAGATTCGGTATCTGCGCTGAGCGCCTACCTTGAAGCCAACGCATAAATATTCGAACGATGGACCCTATGGATCAACTCCCCTCACAACCCGGCTGGGAACGTGAACTCGTCACCAAGCTAGCTCTTGCGAATTTGCGCGAACAGGCCGCCAAGCGCCGCTGGTCAATCTTTTTCAAGCTGTTCTGGATAACGGTTGCAGTGCTAGTCTTCGCCTGGTTCAACGGCTGGATCGGTCACGGCATGTCGTCAAACGAAAGCTTTGGACGCCACACGGCGTTGGTCAAGATGGAAGGCGAAATTGCAGACGGTAGCAAGGCGAGCGCTGAGAACATCAATTCGGCGCTGGCGGCCGCGTTCAAAGACACCGAAAGCGTCGCGGTGATTTTGAACATCAATAGTCCCGGCGGTTCGCCTGTTCAGTCAGCGCGCATTTACAACGAGATCAAGCGCCTGCGCAAAGACAACCCCGAGAAGCCTTTGTACGTCGTGGTGGATGAGTTGTGCGCATCGGGCGGCTATTTCGTGGCTGCTGCGGCTGACAGGATTTTTGTTGATCCATCAAGCCTCGTGGGCTCGATTGGCGTGATTTATCAGGGTTTCGGCGCGGACAAAGCGATGGAGAAACTGGGTATTGAGAATCGCACCGTCACGTCGGGCGAAAACAAGGCGTTCATGGATCCGTTTGCGCCGATGAAACCTGAGCACAAGGCGCATCTTGAAGCGATGCTTGTCGACGTGCACCAGCAGTTCATCAAGGCGGTTAAAGACGGTCGCGGCACGCGTCTGAAAGAAACTACGCCGGGATTATTCAGCGGCTTGATCTGGAGCGGTAACAGAGCCATTGACATCGGGCTGGTTGACGGAATCGGCTCTGTCGGCAGCGTAGCGCGCGACGTGGTTAAAGCTGAAGACTTGGTGGACTACACCGTCGAAGAAAATGCGTTCGACATAATATCGCGGCGTATGGGTGCCAGCTTCGGCGCGGGTGTCATGCAGGCTGTGAATAAATCCAGCTGGAAGTAGGTTTATAGTCTCCCGGTAGCAGCGGCGCGAACCGCGAAAGCACAATCGCATAGTTCGCGGCTCGCGCTTCTCCTACAGCGCCCCCAGCGCGAGCCCTTCGGCGAATAGTTGTCCCAGCTCGCGACACGTCGCCATATCCTCAGTGCGCAACACACCGCGCGATGAGCCCGCCTCTCCGCCCACGCGACGTGCGATCAACCCTGGATGTGCCTTTCGCATACGCCAACCGGTGACGATACGATCAACGCTTTGCATCGCGCCGTTGCCGTCGTTTCCAGCGCACACCAGCACGGTATAGGCACGCCCCGCGAGCAGGCTGGCGTTGCCGCCCCCATCGTGCGTCGTGTCTGCCATGCACGCGTAAAAAGTGCGATCAAAAAACGCTTTGAGCGACCCGGCCATATAGCCGAAATTCTCAGGCGTCGCGAAGGTCAACGCGTCGGCGTGTTGTAGCTCCTGCGCGGTGGCGACATGCGCTGAACGTGTGATGACTTCAACCCCATCCGTGTCATTCGCGCCCTCACAAAAAGCACTCACCAGTGCACGCGTTCCGCCGCTGGATGAATGGTGAACGACGAGTATTTTTTTCATTGATTACACGAAAAGGAGGAAAAAAATGGGCCACCGAAGTGACCCATTGTCTACTGCT
>JBBRVM010000064.1:0-11360 GCA_038246865.1 Burkholderiales bacterium | reverse complement strand
GCTCAACGATCGTCCGCGTCGTTCACTCAGTTGGCTGACCCCGCGCGAAGTAGCATCTCTCTTGCGCCCCACCATCCGCGCAATTTGAACTGGAAACCACCTAGTGCGTCGATGCTGGCCCACGGCAGCGGCTTGGAAAACAGATAACCCTGACCCTCCGCGCACCCCTGATCGATCAGGTACGCCCGCTGTTCGGGGTATTCGATACCTTCGGCGACCACGCGCAATTTGAGGCTACGGGCGAGCGAAATAATCGCCCGGACAATGGCGGAATCCGTAGCGTCGCTGGGTACGCCGTCGACAAAGCCTCGATCCAGTTTGACGCCGTGTACCTGAAACTGTTTAAGATAGGCAAACGATGAATACGCGACGCCGAGATCATCAAGTACCACGCGAGCACCCAGACGTTGCAACGCGCGCAACACGCCCGGCGCAAGATCGAGCGAGGCGACCAGCGCGCTCTCGGTAATTTCGAGCTCCAGACTTTGCGCGGGAAAGTCGTGTTGGTTCAGGATGTCGCGTAGCTGTTCGATAAACGTCGCATCACGCAATTGCAGCGCCGAAACATTCAACGCGAGCGTGAGCGGGCGACCGTATGCGATCTGCCAGCGCGCCACATCACCCACGGCGCGCTCGGCGACGACTTCGCCAATGGCACCGATCAGCCCCACGTCCTCAGCGAGCGCGATGAACGTATCCGGCGCGATCAGGCCGCGCGTTGGATGCCGCCAGCGCACCAGCGCCTCCAGCCCCATTAGTTCCGCGTCCGCCAACGATACCTGTGGCTGATAGAACACCTCCAGCTGGTCGGACAGCAGCGCCTCGCGCAGCTCCTCCACCAGCGAAATCCGGTCCTGAGCGACGACGGCTAGTGAGCTGTGAAACACGCGGAACGCATCGCGCCGCGTTGACTTGGCGTCGAGCATCGCCAGATCGGCGTAGCGCAACATCAACTCGAACGTTTCGGCATGATCAGGAAACACGCAGACGCCGACGCTTGCCGTTACCTTGAACTCCATGTCATCAACTTGCATGGGTGCCGATAGCGCCGCAACGATGCTTGCCGCCATGTTCTCGGGCTCCGACTGAGTATCAGTGCAAGCCAGCATCATCGCAAACTCGTCACCGCCGAGCCGTCCAACCGTGGCGCGTTGAGGGACGCTGTGTTCGAGCCGTCGCCCGATTTCACGCAACACCCTATCGCCGATCGTATGCCCGACCGAATCGTTGATCAGCTTGAACCGATCCAGATCGATAAAGTACAACGCGGCGCGAAGCCCCGGTGTCCCGCGAACCACTTTCAGCTCAGCCATCGCGGACGCCTCGAAGGCGCTACGGTTTTTCAGGCCCGTCAGCATGTCGATGGTGGCCAGAATCGTGAGGCGCTCTTCGGCGCGCCGCGCGTCTGTCACGTCGCGCAAATTCACTATGACGCCGCCCACTGCGTTGTCAGCCAGCGCATTGTTACCGAGCGCGGCGAGGTGACGCCATGTTCCGTCGCTGTGGCGAAAGCGCGACACCGTCTCGGCTCCAGAATTAGTACCCGAGACCACCCCTGCGAAATCGCTTTCGTCCCTCGCGAGGTCGTCGGGATGTATCAAATCAAATACCCGCGTTCCGATGAGCCGATGCGGCTCGATCCCCAACGTTGATTTGCAGGCGGGGCTGGCGTACGTGATGACGCCATCGCGCGTACAGATCAAGGTGACGACCTGCGCCTTCTCGGTCATCGCACGAAAGCGCCGCTCCGATGTGGCGATCGCCTGCTGAGCTGCCCGTTCCGCCGAAATATCCTCGACAGTTCCTTCGAAATAGGCAATATTGCCCGACGCATCGCGTACTGCGTGCGCATGCTCGCGAATCCAGATGCGTTCACGTGACTTGTGCTGATAGATTTCGGAAATGAAATCTGAGACAAAGCTCTGCGTCTGAACGAGCTGCATGAACTCGTCGCGTCGACCGGCGTCAACGTACCACTCCGCCGCGATGTTGTTCACCGCCGTCAGCATTTCAGATTCAGAGTTGTAACCGTTGAGTCTCACCAACGCTGCGTTCGCACGCAATTGCCGACCCTCCGGCGTGGAGCGGTATGCACCAATCGGCAGCAGGTCAAACAGCGACGAGAAATTGTCATCAGCCATGTGTTGGATGCAATTGGGCGGGTTCACACGACGCAACCAGGCGCGGGAGTTAATGGGAAAGCAGGCAACCTAATTAGGCCCATATTGTTGTCAAGAGGCAACCCCCATCAATGATGTTTGGCGCACCAATGACGTCTGGACTTCAGATTCGCAACAGCGGGTCACGTCTCGCGCGGCTCGGACTTAGAAAATTGCGGTTAATTTCTGCCAGTCGGCTGGCACAGCGCCTATTGACTGAGCGCTTTCTGAGGCGTTCGCGACTTTTTCAGGTTCTGCTTGAGGCCACTAAATTGCGCCTTGATTGCCGCTGTAAATTGGGTGCGCGAATGGCTGCTACGCTCAAGCAGCCCGACTTTGCGGTCAATGACGTTTCCGGGGATGTCGATTATTTTTAGTCGACTATCGCGTTGCCATGGCACATTGTCGAGCTTCGGCACGATTGCAACGCCGAAGCCCTGACGCACCAGCGCGACGATGGTTTCGACCGAATTGACCTCCAGCCCTTCGTTCACGGTCACTTGCGCGCTCGCGAGCACCCGCGTCACCAGATCCCCGGTCCAGGTTGAACGATCAAAACGCAAAAATGGCGCAGTTCGCAAAATGGCAAATGGATCACTCGACAATGCGAAATGCGGTCGCGTCGGCACGATCAGCACCATCGGTTCAGCATAAAGTGGCGTCCATTTCAAAGTTGGTAAGACCCGAGGCGGCAGCGTGGTCACCGCCGCATCCAGCTCACCGCGCTCTACACGAGGCACGAAATCGGCCGACAAGCCAGCGAACAGCTTGATATCAAGCGCCGGGTAGTCGCGCTTCATCTGCCACAGCGCTCCGGCGAAAGCTCCCATCAGCGCGGATACCAGCGCTCCCATCACGACGGTGCCGGACAACCCGTCGGGCGCCGCGTTGGCTGCTGCTTCGTAGCGACCGACGATATCTGCGGCAGCGGTCACGAACTCTCGACCCTGCGTGTTGAGAATGATCGAACGACCGACCCGGTCAAATAGCGGGCGACCGACAGCCTCCTCCAGCGAACGAACTTGCAGCCCCACCGCAGCGGGTGTCAAGCCCACCTCATCACCTGCCGCTGCAAAGCTGCCGACTCGCGCAGCGACGAGAAATGTTTTCAGAACGCGGATAGATGGCATGGCTCGATCAAATTCCTGATTACATAGTTTTTCTTTCTAACGAAAGAACTATAAATCGCTTTTACTATGGAATTGCGTCGCCCATAATGTGCAGATGATGAGGAAGCCTTGAATACTGAGACGCTACGCGTGAGCATCTGGCGCGGAAAGACGGACGGTCGATTCGTGAGTTACGCCGTGCCAAGGCTTGACAGCCAAACGGTGCTCGATGTGGTGACTTACGTACAGCGAACGCTGGATTCGAGCTTGAGCTATCGCTTTTCTTGCCGGGTTGGAATGTGCGGATCCTGCGCGATGACTGTTAACGGGGTCGCGCGCTGGACCTGTCGTACACATGTGTCGAAAGTGGCGGTTGATGGGGTGCTGGAGTTGGCGCCCCTGTCCAATCTGCCGATGATCAAAGATCTGGCGTCGGACATGGCTCCGTTCTTCGATAAGTGGGCGGGCGCGAAAGGCCACTTTAAAGGCGAGCGAAGCCGTCATGACGATTTTGCATCGGTGCAGCCAGATTCAGTAAAACGGAAAGCAGCCGACGCCGGCATCGAATGCATCGGCTGCGGCGTTTGTTACGCCTCATGCGACACAGTGACCTGGCGCCCTGACTACCTTGGGCCCGCGGCGCTCAATCGCGCATGGACGCTGGTCAACGACGAGCGTGACGTCGCGGGAAATGAGCGAATGCGTGCCATTGCAGGCGACGCTGGCTGCCATGCCTGCCATACCCACACCAGTTGCTCCGAACGCTGCCCGAAAGGCATCGCGCCGACACTGGGCATCAGTGCGCTCAAACGCCTCACAGCGCGTGCTGCCATGCGCGGAGAGCTCGGTTGAGTGCGGCGACCCAGGCGCGGCTCTGGTACGCACAGCGCATAAGCGCGATGATTCTCGCGCTCTGCGTCGTTGTACATATTGTGACTATTGTTTATGCGGTGCGCGGTGGTTTGTCCGGCGCTGAAATACTTGGGCGAACACGTGGCAATCTGGTGTTCGCGGCTTTCTATGTGCTGTTCGTCGTCTCCGCCGCAATCCATGCGCCGATTGGTCTCGCGCGCATAGCCGAGGAGTGGTTGCAATGGCGTGGTCGATGGCTCAATGGACTGCTCCTCGTTTTTGCGCTCGTGCTCGTGGCGGTGGGTCTGTCGGCGGTGTGGGGGCTCTATGGCGGCGGCTAGCGCGGGTGTGGACGGTATGCGCCGTAATGATCGGCGCGCGCGCGGCCTGCCAGGTTATTGGGCGTTTGTGCTGCATCGACTCTCAGGGGTCGGTCTTGCCCTATTTCTTCCGGTGCATTTCTGGGCGTTGTCGCGAAGCCTTCAGGGGGAGGTCGCGCTAAACGATTTCCTGCGCTGGACCGATACCTTTCTTTTCAAGTTTGCCGAGTGGGGGCTGGTGTGTCTGCTAGCCGCGCATCTGGTGGGCGGTCTGCGTTTGCTGTTGATTGAATTCGGGCCGTGGCGTGGGATGCGAATGGGGGGGATCGTGGGGATGTTGGGGACAACCCTGTCGGTCGCAATCCTGCTTGCCGCGATGATGATGAAGTGAACAATTAACGAGGAGTCCACTATGTTTCGTAGAAATTTCATAAAGCAGGCGCTATTTTTGGCGTTGGGTTTTACCGTCGTCACAGCCACTGACGTGGCTTATGCGCAAGCGTGGCCCGCCAAGCAGGTGCGAATTGTCGTGCCGTTCCCGGCGGGCGGCACCACCGATGTGGTGGCGCGCCTCCTCGGGCAACGCCTGCAAGAGGCCTGGGGGCAGACCGTCATCATTGAGAACAAGACCGGCGCAGGCGGCAATATTGGCGCAACGGAGGTCGCTAAAGCCCCGAACGATGGCTACACGCTATTGATGGCCTCCGGCTCCATCCTCACCGTCAACCCTCATCTCTACGCCAAGATGCCGTTTGATGCACTTCAGGATCTGCTACCGATCACCAACGTCGCTTCCGGCCCGATGGTGATCGTCGCTGGTCCAAACGTGCCCGCGAAAAACATCAGCGAATTCATTGCGCTCGCAAAAGCCAAACCGGGCGTGTTGAATTTCGGTTCGGCTGGCTTCGGCAGTCAGGTGCATATGGCTGGAGAGAACTTTCTTTACAGCGCGGGCATCGAGCTCAAGCACGTCCCGTACAAAGGTGAATCGCTGGCGCTTACCGATGTGGCCGGTGGCAGTGTAGAAATGGTCCCCGGTAATCTGGCGGCCATGTTGCCGTTCATCAAGAGCGGCAAGGTGAAAGCGCTGGGTGTGACGAGCGCGGAGCGCAGCCCCGCCGCTCCCGATATTCCAACCGTGAGCGAATCCGGACTGCCGGGCTTTGTCAACGTTGGTTGGTTTGGTTTGCTGGCACCTGCTGGAACGTCGAAGGAAATTATCGACAAAGTGCAACGAGACTCTGCAAAGGCACTCGGTACTGATGACATGAAGCAACGTCTGCTCGCGGTGGGTATGGTGCCCGTAGCGAACACGCCGACCCAGTTTACAGACGCGATTCGCGCTGAAAGCGCGAACTGGGCCAAAGTCGTTCGCGAGCGAAAAATTCAGCCGCAGTAAGTTGATGAAACTGGATCTCGCTGCGGTCGAAGAGGCTGCGAAAACGCTCTACATACGCGCGCTCAAATCACTGCCGCCCGATATCAAGGAAGGGATGAGCCGCCTGCAATCGCGGGAGACTGACGCCACGGCGAAGTCGGTGCTGGCAACTATGGTGACCAACATCGCTGTGGCGGAGCGCACCGACAATCTGTTGTGCCAGGACACCGGCATTCCGATCTACAACGTGGTCATCGGATCGAACGTGGAATTTGATGGCGCTGCCCTTAAAGCGGCTTTGGTGCGTGGCTGCACGAGAGCGACGAAGGAGCATCCGCTTCGCTCGTCGGTGGTGCATCCGCTCACGCGCAAGAATGAACACACAAGTTGTGGTACGGGCGTTCCGGTGATTCATTTTGAGTTTGACCAGCGCGCTGAGACAGTTGAAATCGAGATGATTCCAAAAGGTAGTGGTTCAGAGAACAATTCGTTCCTGCGCATGGCTATCCCGGCTGAGGGCGTTGATGCGATCAAACGCTTTGTCGTTGATTGCGTGATCGCTGCCGGTGGCAAGACCTGCCCACCCACAATTGTCGGCGTTGGCATTGGCGGAACGGCTGATTTGTGTGTGCATCTGGCAAAGCGCGCCGCGACGCGACCGCTGGGTTCTGCATGCGCCGATCCACACGGTGCCGCGCTTGAAGCGTCGCTGTCACAAGCCGTTAATCTGCTTGGCGTTGGACCGCAAGGTCTCGGCGGTGACGCGACTGCTTTTGCCGTACAGGTCGAACTGGCCGCGACGCACATCACGATGAATCCGGTCGCCGTGAACATGCAGTGCCACTCTGCGCGCCGTGCTCGCGCGACGTTCACGCCGGGCGGCATTGAGTACGGCTACTGAATCATGGCGCATTACGATTTACCCATGCCTGTCACTGAGGCTGACGTCCGCCAGCTTCGCATCAACGACACGGTAACGCTTCACGACACCTTGTTCGGTATTCGCGATGCGAGCTACATCGCGCTGTTTGACCAACAGCGCACGACTCGCTTTGATCTGAACGGTCACGCGGTGATTCACACGGCACCCAACGTGCGCAAAGTCCCGGTTTCACCCGAACATCCCGCAGGTTATGCGCCCGTGTGTATCGGCACTACAACGAGTGATCGCATGGAGCGGTTCACGCGACAACTGATGACGCAAATGGGGGTTCGATTCATCATTGGCAAGGGCGGCATGCGCGAAGGCTCACTCACGGCGTTTCGTGAACTGGGCGGCGCCTACCTCGCGATTGTCGGTGGTACAGCTGCACTGGAGACGACCTGGATTGAGCAGATTGAAGATGTTGATCTGGATGACCTCAATCCTGAATCACTGTGGAAATTTCGCCTTCGGGCACCCGGTGGTTTTGGGCCTTTGCTAGTCGCAATGGATTCGCATGGCGGCTCGCTTTACGACGCCGTCAATGCCTCGGTCGCTGATCGCCGCGCCACGGTACTGGCGAGCCTCGGAGTTTCAGCTTGACGCCCGAAGTGCAGTATCGCAAGACCGATATTCTGATTCTCGGCTCGGGCGGTGCGGGGCTATTCGCAGCACTTCACGCACATCAGGCCGCTCCCGAGCTCACCGTCACGGTCGCCGTGAAAGGCTTGCTCGGCAAGAGCGGCTGTACCCGCATGGTGCAGGGTGGCTACAACGTGGCGCTCGCTGCTGGCGACTCGGTTGAGCGGCATTTCATGGACACCATTGAAGGCGGCAAATGGCTGCCCGATCAGGATCTCGCGTGGACATTGGTGACCAAAGCAGTTGAGCGCATTCACGAACTCGAAAACGAACTGGGTTGTTTTTTTGATCGCAACCCCGACGGCACGGTTCATCAAAAAGCCTTTGCCGGGCAGACCTTTGACCGGACGGTTCACAAGGGCGATCAGACGGGCATCGAGATCATTAATCGCCTGGCGGAACAGGTGTGGGCACGAAAAATTGAGCGCATGGAGGAGCATCGTGCGATTGCGCTGATCAAGACGCGCTCAGGCGATGCGCTCGCTGGTGTGCTGATGATTGATGTGCGCACGGGCGGCTTTGTCTTCGTTCAAGCCAAGGCTGTACTGCTGGCCACGGGAGGCGGTCCGACCATGTACAAGTACCACACGCCGAGTGGCGACAAGAGTTGCGACGGCCTGTATATGGCGCTTGACGCGGGCCTTGCGCTACGCGACATGGAAATGGTGCAGTTTCATCCCACCGGCCTGCTCGCTGGTGCGGGCACGCGAATGACCGGAACGGTACTGGAAGAAGGCTTGCGCGGCGCCGGTGGCTACCTGCTTAACGGTAGCGGTGAACGCTTCATGCACAACTACGATCCCCGTGGCGAACGCGCTACCCGCGACATTGTTTCGCGCAGTATCAATTCAGAAATTCGCGCCGGGCGTACGTCGCCGAATGGCGGCGTGTTCATTGAGATGCAACACCTCGGCGTCGATACGGTTCGCCGCAGTTTCAAAGGCA
Organism: Burkholderiales bacterium; assembly: GCA_038246865.1. Taxonomy (GTDB): domain Bacteria; phylum Pseudomonadota; class Gammaproteobacteria; order Burkholderiales; family Casimicrobiaceae; genus Casimicrobium. The sequence goes on along the minus strand of JBBRVM010000064.1, from coordinate 3,033 downwards.
TGGTCGAGCGCTGTAGTGACTGCGGATTTGATCTCGCCGGCGGACGCGTTGAAGTGGTTCCGACGGCGCACTACATGATGGGCGGCGTTGTTTTTTCCGGTGATACTTCGACTGCGCTTCCCGGTTTGTTCGCTGCGGGCGAGGATACGGGTGGCGTGCATGGGGCCAATCGACTCGGTGGCAATGGCGTTGCCAACTCAACTGTCTACGGCGGCATCGCCGGTGACTGTATGGCCGCCTGGGTGTTGAAAAGTGGAGCGTGGCGTGAACCTGATGCAGAAGTAATGGCTGAAGTGGTCGCCCGCCATAACGCTCCGTTCGCACGGCCGCATGGCAATACGAACGCGCTGCGCGAAGCACTCTTTGAGGTCATGTGGGACGACGTCGGTATCGCCCGCACGGCGACTGGACTGGCCCGCGCCGATTCAGTGCTCGCTGGTTTGCAGGACGAGCTACTTCGTACTGGAGTCGCCGACGATACGCATGCTTTCAATTTAAGCTGGCACGACTGGCTCAATTTGCGCAGCCTGATCGCCGTGAGTCGATCCATCGTCATCGCCGCCATTGCCCGTGAAGATTCACGCGGCGCGCATTTTCGGGAGGATTTTCCCGATACTGGCGATCTGTCGTCGTCGAGCTATACGGTCGTGCGGCAGGTCAGTGATCGCCTGACGCTCGACACCCAACGCGTCGTTTTCACGCGCGTGCAGCCCGGCGAAAGCCTCTTGACCCAATAGACCAGAAATAAGTAGTTCGCGCAATGGGTACCCTAATGTCAAAACAATCCGATGGCGCTGTTCGTGGCGCAGATGCACTGGTTAAAGCCTTGGCGCTAGGGGGCGTGAAAAAGATATTCACCCTCTCTGGCAATCACATCATGCCCGTTTTCGATGCTGCATTTGAAGCAGGCATCCAGCTGTTTCACACGCGTCATGAAGCGGCGACGGTTCACATGGCCGATGCTTTCGCGCGTATTACTGGCGAAGTCGGCATCGCGCTGGTGACGGGGGGGCCAGGGCACGCCAACGCGATCTCGGCGCTGTATACGGCGCAAATGGCGGAGTCGCCCGTGGTGTTGCTGTCGGGCCATGCGCCGCTGTCGCAACTGGGCAAGGGCGCGTTTCAGGAGATGCGTCAGGCCGACCTTGCCGCACCTGTGTGCAAGGTTTCGTGGACGTGCATGAGCGCTGATGAGATCGCCACCGACATCGCTCGCGCGATCAGTGTGGCCAGGTCAGGGCGTCCCGGCCCGGTGCATCTGAGTTTGCCGACGGATGCGCTTGAAGCGATGACGAGCGAGGCACTGCCGTCAGCAGATGCGTTTGATCCGGTGCAGCAAGCCCTGCACGAAGCCGATGCGGATGCCATTGTGACGCGCCTGAGGGCGGCCTCGCGCCCATTGATACTGACAGGCCCCGTGAGTCTTACGCGAGCCTATCGCGAGCGAATGGCCGCGCTCGAAGTTGCGTCTGGCATTCCGGTCATTGGCATGGAAAGCCCGCGCGGCGTGACCGATCCGAGCCTCGGCGCGTTCGCTGAATGTTTGGCCGAAAGCGACTGTGTGCTGCTGCTCGGAAAGCGACTGGATTTCACCCTCAAGTTTGGCTCAACGCCGACATTCGCGGCTGACTGTGCGTGGCTGCAAATCGATTCCGAATGGAGCGAGGTTGATCGCGCGCGTAACGCCGTTGGGCAAAGACTCGAAGCCAGCTTCGTCGCGGACGCCGTGTCAGCAATCGACATGCTGAAGCAGTCAACGCGATGGAACAGAAACGCGGCAAACGCATGGTTCGACAAAGTGCGCGCGTCGGTGGCGTTTCGCCCGCCCGCATGGGCCAACGCCACCACTGCCACGACTGACATTTCGGGTCGCCTGCATCCGGTGCAAGCGCTACGGCCGTTACAGGCGCTGCTCGATGCACATCCCGATTCAGTGTTCATCTCCGACGGCGGCGAAATCGGTCAGTGGGCACAGGCCCTGTTGAGCGCGCCTCACCGCGTGATCAATGGCGTCGCCGGAGCCATCGGCGCGGCGATTCCATTCGCGCTGGCCGCGCGCGTTGCCCTGCCCAATGCTCCCGTTATTGCAGTCATGGGCGACGGCACTTTTGGCTTTCACTGCGCCGAATTTGATACCGCCGTGCGTTACGGCCTGCCATTTGTCGCGGTGATCGGTAACGACGCGCGCTGGAATGCCGAATATCAAATCCAGTTGCGTGATTACGGGTCGGATCGCACGATTGGCTGCGAACTCTTGCCGTCTCACTACGACCAGGTCGCAAAGGCATTCGGCGGATATGGCGAAAGCGTGAGTTCCGCAGCGGAGCTGGTGCCGGCGTTCCTGCGTGCCTCTGAATCAAAGGTACCTGCCTGCGTGAATGTCTTTATAGACGGCCTGCCCGCGCCGAATATCCGGCGTTAGTCGAGGTTCGACCGCTTTGCGCTGAAGATTTCGGCTTGCTTGCCGTGTTTCATTCGCCTATCTCCGAAGGTGCGGTGCGCCAGATTCAGCTTGGCGGAACCGCCTAATGGATTAGATCCGCTACAGGCTGTTCTTCCCGACGTTCGAGAGTTTCGAAGTACCTGTGCAGTTTCCCAAGCTCGAACGGTCGGACGACAAGGGCGATGAAAAACGGTCGCCTGATCGAAACCTACGGCGTTGACGACAGGTCCACGTTGCAGCCGACACTCGTGTTTTCTGAGGCACCACCCAAAGGGTAAGTAGACGTAAGGCTTTACCCGGATTTGCCTCATTGAATAGGGGCTGGCTGCAGTTTAGGCGTAAGCGTCTAACGGCCCCGTCTGTATAACGAAACCTAACGCTGTTAGCTGAATCGATACCCTGCAAATGGAAGCAGCTCATCGATGCGACTGTTCGGCCAGCTTGGCAGTTTCTCGATGACATCGGTGAGCCAGCGGGCCGGATCGATGTTGTTTTTCTTGGCGGTGGCGAATAGGCTTTGAATGGCCGCGGCGCGTTTGCCCGCACGCTCGCTTCCCGTGAAGAGCCAGTTCTTCTTACCCACCACGATG
>JBBRVM010000063.1:0-11492 GCA_038246865.1 Burkholderiales bacterium | reverse complement strand
GGTGCCAAGGACGGCTAGCGCGACAAGGCGCATTGCGTGTTTCGATTTCATAGAAGCTTTCGGGAGGAGGATTGTTTTTTTGCTCGGCAACCAACGAGCGTTAGTTGCATACAGACTGCTTTTTAAGCGGCTATCGGCACCGCGTCTGTGCGTTGGCGAACGTTGGCAGAAATAGCTGTACTCATCTGAAATCCGCCGTTATGAGGCAAGTGATAGCGGCGACGTTGTAATTTGAAGGAGGCGGAAAAATGGAACATTGCCTTTTGCGCGACGTGTGCCCATTAATCCGCACTGCGCGGTGCCACAACCGGCGTCGCCGCGAGGCGCACAGCAGGCAGAATTCCGCCAACTTGCGGCAAATCAACGACCCTCGCCCAACGTTTGTGAAATCATCGAAGGCACGCTGAACTGAAAGCAGGCGAAATGGCCTGAACCTACTCATGAAACCCTCGCCCGCAGCTGCACCCTACATCGACACACTGACCCGCAGCGAGCCGTTCGCTGAGATGAGCAGTGATGAGCTGGCCCGACTGCTGGCCAATGCGAGTGTCAGTTACCACGCGCCGGGCGAAACGCTGCTCGCGCTCGGACAGGCGGCGACCGAGTGCTGGGTGGTGCTTCAGGGGCAGGTGCGCGGTGAACGCGAAGCGGATGCCGGGATCGAAGCGCTCGAATTGCACGCGGGCGAAATGTTTCCGGTAGGCGCGGTGCTCACCGGTCGCTCGGTCGTCAGCCGATTTTTTGCACAGGACGAAGTGTTCGCGCTGCATATTCCGGCCGCCGACTTTATCGCGGCAACGCAACACTCAGCGGTCCTGGCAGACTTCTGCGGGCGGCGCATGAGCTTTCTGCTTGAGCGCTCGCGCCGCGCGCTGCAAAACAGTTACGTCGCCAACCAGAGCGCGGAACAGCATCTGCCCAAACCATTGTCGTCGCTGCTGCGCCGGGCACCGCTCTGCGTATCGCCCGACACCTCAGTCAAGTCGGCGCTGACGCAAATGCAGGAGGCCGCAGTCGGCTCCGTGGTCGTGGTTGACGCGGCAGGCAAGCCGCTAGGAATCGTCACTGAACGTGACCTCGTCCCCCGCGTGGTGCTCACGGCAGCCGATATTGACGCACCGGTGATTACGATCGCCACCACCCCGGTGGCGACGCTTGGCCAGAACGAAACCGCCACTGACGCAGCGCTCTTGATGGCGGAGCGCGGTTTCCGCCACGTGGTGGTCATTGACGACAATGGCGCGGCCCGCGGCGTCGTCTCCGAGCGCGACCTCTTCGCGCTGCAAAGACACACGCTGACCGGCATCAGCGGCGAGATACGGCGTGCGAAGACCGTCAGTCAGCTCGCTGTTTGCGCCGCCAATGCGCGACAACTTGCGCGCAACCTGATCGCTCAAGGCGTCGAAGCGCTGACCATGACGCGCTTTGTCAGCCACCTCAATGACCAGATCACCCGTCGGTTGCTTGATCTCGTATCGGCGAGCCATGGAATGTCAGCGAACGACGGTTGCTGGATTGCGCTCGGCAGCGAGGGGCGGCACGAACAGACCATCAGCACCGATCAGGACAATGCGCTGATTCTGGGTGACGGCTGCGACAAGGCGATATCGCTGGCAGCCGCACGCGAGGTCAACGACGGTCTAGCCGTTTGCGGCTTTCCGCTGTGCAAAGGCAACATCATGGCGAGCAATCCGGCGCTCGCGCTCACCCTCGATGAATGGCGCGCACAGTTCACTAACTGGATTGAACGCGGGGACCCGAAGAGCCTCTTGCAGGCGAATATCTTTTTTGATTTGCGCGCGTTGTGGGGCAATGCGGAACTCGCATCCACCCTGCAGAGCGATGTCCTCGCTCATGCCAGCGGCAACAAGCGCTTCCTGAAACAGCTATCGGACAACGCGCGCGAAGTGGAGCCGCCGCTCAACTGGTTGGGCAACCTGAGCGCGACCGATGAAGTTGAAGGCGTCGCCGTGGTTGACCTCAAGCGATTCGGCGTCCGCCCCTTTGTTGATGCCGCCCGTGTGCTCGCTCTGGCCAGCGCACGCCCGGAAACCAACACCATCGAGCGCTTGCAGGCGCTGCAAGTTGCCGGAAAGTTAACCAGCCGCGAACTCAGCGAATGGCGCGACGCGTTCAGCTTTGTTCAGGCGCTGCGCATGCGGGCACAGGAGCGGAACCCGATCGCCTCGGCCCCGAACTCCGTGGTCATCGCCGACTTGAGCCCGATGGATGCGCGCATTCTGAAAGACTGCTTCCGTCAGGCCCGAAAACTGCAACAGCGCCTTGCTGTTGACTATCCATGACATCGGTACTCAACTGGTTTCGTCGGCAATCACCCGCCGTGCTCTCGCCGCGATGGATCACGCTTGACCTTGAAACGTCCGGCCTTGATCCGAAGCGCGATCGCATCGTCGAGATCGGGGCGGTGGCGATCCACAACGGGCGGGTGGATCTGGCCGATCACTTTCAGCGGCTCAACACCGAAGGCACGGGCCTCAGCAGCGCCAATCGCGTGCTGCATGGCGTCACCGCAGCCGAGCAGCGCGACGGCACACCGCTCACACTGGCGCTCGACGACCTGCTGACATGGATGCGCGACGCGCCGCTGATCGGCTTTCACACCACATTCGACATCGGATTTCTACGTGCTGCGCTGATGCCCCATGTCGGCAGCAAAGCCGCCGCGCAATTTGGCGCGAACTATCTCGATCTGGCCGTCATCGCACCCGTGGTGTTTCCGAAGATGAAAGCGCGTGGGCTGGGCGAGTGGACCGCGGCGCTGCACCTGCCCATCCGAAAACAACATCGCGCCATGGCCGACGCGCTTGCCACCGCGCATCTGTTGCAGCGAATATTTGCCGCGCAGCCCGCCGCTGAGCGAAGCTTCGAAGCGCTGAAATCGCTTGAAGCGGGTCGCCGCTGGCTCTAGCGGCCTTCGTTAAAGGGCGGACGTTTTCCTCGCGCAACCTGGGTTGCGGCGAGCCGATCCTGGAGGATGCGGCTCCTATACGGGCAGCACTGAACCATGACCCCAACGCCCGCTCTACTGCGTACTGCCGTGAATGCGTGGGTTGCGCAGCGCGGGCCGCAGCGACCTGCCATTGGAAGGCGATATGAGTTAGCGACATTTGCTTCGCTCGACGGCACACGCAATCGGGTTTTGTCTCTTGGCGATCCCAGGCTTTGCAGCTAAAAAGTCAGGCGCGATAGCATCATGTAACTCGATTGTTACCCTGCGAGACTTAAGCCCATGGCCTCAATGGCTAAAGGGCACCTCTAAAAATTCGTTTGTGGGGCGGTTTGCGTTGTCGCGCGGTGCTCGCAATCCTCATGTACCAGGGCGTACAGTGCGGTTGCTGCGCTCCGGGCTCCTAGCACTGCATCCCCAAAAACGAATTTTTAGAGGTGCCCTTTAGCCGCCACGCCTGATTTGATTGGGGCTGAGGGAGTTTTCATCGTTTGTTGACTTTTCGCATAAACGATCAGCACCCCACGTGTAGCAGTCGGTTCACGAGAAAGCTGAATCAATCGCATCCACCTCAGTTTTAACCGACCCATTTTTTCCCGTGTCTACTCCCCTTCATTCAACATTGCCCAAGGTCGATTACTCCGAGCGTATGCGCCGCGTCGTGGCGATGCTAGACAACGGAGAAATTCAGGATGCGCTCGCTGCGACCCACTTTGACGCGGGCGAAGTGGATCGCGGTGAAGGCATTGTGTTGCGCAGCTTCCATGCGATCGCCTACATCCTCAAGGGTGAGCCGCTGCTCGGGTTGCGCATTGCCACGGAGGTTTGTGTCACCACGCCTGAGCCAGAGCTTGCGATGTTTCGCGCAGAGGCAGACCATGCGCTTTTGTTTGCGCTGCAAGCGCTCGACGAGCATGCGCGATCCATTGAACTGGCGGTGGAATGCGAGCAGTTTGCTCGTGATCACGACGCGGGGGAATTAGTCGCGCGATCACTGCGCGCGCGTGGCGTATCGCTCTCGGTGCTCGGGCAGCACGCGGCTGCGATCCAAAAGCTACAAGCTGCGATCACCCTCTTTGACGCGCATAGTCCCTACATCGCCCGAAGGCTGCACGCCAAATACTTGTTACTCAACGCAGTGAGTCGCGCGATGAACGATGCGTCGCGCGCGGACGGCGCGTTGCCACTGGACTATGCCGAGCTTGCAGAGCGTTGGCACACCTTTTCAATCGAAGCCAAGGCGCACGGAATGGGTCGCCTGCACGCAATGGCCGTTGGCAACGCCGCTATCGCCACCAATCATCTGGGCGATACGCCGATGGCCATCACTCAATTGAAGGAGGCGTTTGTTCACCAAAACGCGCTGCAGTTAGGGCCGTATAGCGCCGCCACGTTGTGCCAGATTGGCGTTGCGCTTGCCAGGGTCGGTGACGTCGCGGCCGCGATACAGTCGTATCAACGCGGCATTGAACAGTACGGCGAAGGCAGTCCGCGCGAAGTGGCCACGGCGTGGCACCAGCTATCCGGGTTACAGGAACGTACGGGAGATGTCACCGGCGCGTTGCATGCATTGCGGCAAGCGTATATCGCTGAAAAACGATTCAACGATCAGGCCGCCATGCTTGCCATCGCCAAGGCCGAACAGAAATTGGAAATTGATCGAATCGCAGCGAACTGGACGCGCATCGCCGAGGAAGACGCTCTTACGGGTTTGCCCAATCGCCGCGCCTACGAACAGCGCATCGTCCAGACGCTCGGATCGCTTGCGACTGGCGAACACCTCGCGCTCGTCATTCTTGACGTCGATCATTTCAAGCGAGTCAACGATGACTACGGCCACCAGTGCGGCGATCAGGTGTTGCGCGCGCTCGCCCAGACGCTCCGGCGCGCCACGCGCGAAAGCGATTTTGTCGCACGCCTCGGTGGTGAAGAATTTGTATTGCTCATTCGTTGCAATAATGCCAACGAAGCGCGCCAGCTTGCCGAAGGGGCTATTGGCGAAGTCCGCACGTTGAACTGGCGCGAGATTTGCGCTGTAGACGCCGTCACCGCAAGCGCGGGTGTGGCCTTGCACAGCGAAATTAACGCCACCGAACCCAACGCCACAAAAGCGATGTACGTGCTGGCTGATCGACGCCTGTACGCTGCGAAAAAGTTGGGGCGAGACCGCGTCGTGGCCGAAGGTTGATCGGCAGCAATTCTGCTGAGTTCAAACTAACGCGGTCACCGCTCGCTCAATTCTAGAATCGGCAACGTCGCAGTCTAACGGCGGCGGAAAATTGACAATGCGTTTTGGGGGGCGTGTACGCATCAATCCGCGTTTCACGACGCCACAACCGGCGTCATTCTCGATGCGGCGGGGAAACCAGAAACGTGGTCCTCCCAGCCAGGCACGCATTGAGCGACTGAAGACGCACACGACTTCACGCTGAAAGCGCCAGTGAGTTTGGGCCAAACTGCCATTTACCGTAAAGTCGACACCTGATTAGCAAGCTGCCTCAGCAAAGTGGCTTTTCGGGAAGGTTGTCATGTTGAGTAAGCGAAAGCAGGCGGCAAGCATTGAGCGTCGTGGAGCGCGTTTTAGTAGGCGCACCGATCCTTCGCCATGCTCAGGATGACAACTCCCATGCTGAGGCACCTTCCTAATCAGGAGTCGACTTCCATCAAAAACGGCTGGGAGCCCCTATCGAATGGGCTTCATAGCGATTAGGTGTTTGATGAGCTGTCGAAAAAACTTGCCTGTTCCCGCTTTACCCAGACCTGCTTAACGCACGCAGTCCGACTTTTGATCACACGTGATGAGCGCTTCAAAGTCAGTGGTCAGCATTGCAACCAACAATTTTCCGTTGCCGATTTTTGTCTACGCCTGCCCAACCCATCGTTTGTACTGTGCGGACGAAATGACCCGCGAGCACGAAGCCGAGATCGCGCGGCACCGATTCGCCGAGCGCCGCACCGATTCCGGCCGGGCTCTGTTACTCAAGGCCACGCAGTCGCGACCGGATCGCACCCCGGTTCGTCACGACTGAACCTGATAGTTGCGCATCATCCCCGAGTCCTCGTGCTCGAGAATATGGCAGTGGTAGAGGTACAGACCGGTGTAATCAGTGAAGCGCATGTGAACGCGCACTCGCTCTCCGGGCATGACGATCACGACATCCTTCCAGCCTTCGTCAACCAGTCCGGCCCGCATGGTGTCGTAGACGGAGGCCATACGCGGATCGTGCAGGCGCTCGATCACCTGGAACTGAAGGTTGTGCACATGCATTGGATGGGACATCGGGCCGGAGACGTTGGCGAACTCCCATACCTCGGTGGTACCGAGCCTGACAATTTCGTCCTGAGCCACCGCAGTCATGTCGAAGGTGCGGTCGTTGAGGGTCGTACCGCCCATACCCATCCCCATGCCAAGACGTATGGCGCGCGGTGCGTTGCGATTGACCGCCTCCTCGATACGTGGTCAGGAAATACTGGACCGCCTGGTGGGGAGGGGACGTGCTTTCGTCCCGGCCCGGTCCACACGCACTTTGAGCACGTCGAACTCGGCGCCATTCGCGAGTCCGCCGTTTCCGCGCATGCCCATTCCCATTCCCATTCCCATCGTGCCGCCGCTGAACGACAGGCTGCGCAATACACGTTCGGTTCCAAGTTTCTCGCTGCTGAAATCCAGCCAAAGCTCCACGCGCTCGGCCGGTGCCAGCATCACATAGGGCTTGTTGACGGGTCGCTCCAGCAGGCCGCCGTCTGCGCCGATCACCGTCAGCGGACGGCCGTCACCCCACGCGAGCTTGTAAAACCGAGAGTTCGAGCCGTTCAGCAGGCGGACACGGTAGGCGGTGGCGGCCACGCGCTCGACATGATCAGGGTGCCCGTTGACGAGGATTCGGTCGCCCGTAAAGCCCATCATCATGTCCATCGGGTTGCCGGAATAAACCAGCTGGTTACCCGCATCGAAGCGCCGGTCCTGGAGGACCCACGCGCGGTCGAACTCGCCGCCTGGCAAGCCGGCGAGTTCGTCTTCCTCATCGTCGACAATGAAGAGTCCGGTGAGCCCACGGTAGACCTGAACCCCGGTGCGCCCGTGCGGATGCGGATGGAACCAGTAGGTGCCGGCGCTGTTATCGACGACGAACTCGTAGACAAAGCGTTGGCCGGGCGCGATTGCGTACATCGGATGACCGTCCATCTTCTGCACCATGTGCAGCCCGTGCCAATGCACGATGGATTCCTCCGGCAATTCGTTCTTGAAAAAGATGCGCACCCGCTGCTGATTGCGTACCCGGATCACCGGAAACGAACTTCCCGGCAACGTCGCAAATGCGTTCGGGTCGCCTTTGAGCACCTTACCCGTGAACTGCCAGAGGCGCGTCGGCGCGCCCGGCAGCAACTGTCCGCTACCCGCAGCCGCAGTTAGCTCCAGTTCCACGTCCGGATTGAAAGCAGCACTCATGTGCGCAGGCTTCGACATAGTCGAGTTGCGCCATGTGCTCCATCGTCAATTCCTGAGCGTCCGCACAGACGCGGCGGACTTCTGCAGTCGCGATGGCGAGGGTTTCGGGATGTTTCCACAGCGGGTGAATCATCCAAGCCAGCGCGCTAGCGGTGGTGTCGTCGCCCGCCAGCCGCGTGGCCGGTGAAACTGCCGGATTGAGGGCACCCATAAAAATTCATCTGTGGGGTGCATTGTGTCGGCCCGCTTCCCGCAACCCCAATGGCTTTACCGACAGTTGATGCGCTCTTTTCGCACGCTTTACGCTTTATAGTTTAAGTTGCGTTTCGAATATCAGCGGCGAAAGGAGCGGTGCATTTTGTTGAATCTGCGAAAAAACCCCAGTGACGAGATTCTCGTTAAGCCTTGTCGACCATCGCCCACTTGGCGCTCGCCCTATCGAAAGTTAGTGCAGTTTTCGATAGTTTTGTTTTTCTTCTCCATCTCACCATTGAACTGGGCGCTGCCCGGTGATCTCGACGTCACATTCGGTGGTTCGTTCGGTCGCTACTTCCTCAACTTAAATGCCAACGAATTTGATTCGGCAGGCGCGATTGCGCGGCAACCCGACGGCAAACTCATCATTGGCGGAACCTGCGGCAACGGCATCGCTGCGGACTTCTGCATTCTGCGTCGTAACGTTGATGGCTCGGCGGATACCTCGTTTGGTTATGCGTCAGGAACATCGCGAATCACGCTATCGCTCGCCGCCGATTTCGCGACTGCGGCGGCGGTCCAAAGCGATGGAAAAATCGTCGTGTCCGGCTCCTGCGTTGCGTTCAGTATTCGCTCGTTCTGCATGACGCGATTGCTCGCCAACGGCCTGCTCGATCTGAGCTTCGGAAGCGGCGGCGTGGTCAATCAAGTCGTAGGCGCGGGCGACGCCGATCCGCGCGGAATGGTGATCCAGCCCGACGGCAAGATCGTGATGGGTGGCACCTGTTTTGATGGCAGTTTCAATACGATATGCGTTGCGCGATTTTTAGGCTCAGGTGCGTTTGACCCAGGCTTTGGCAATCAGGGACGGCGTTTGATGAGCACGACCGTCGCTCTCGCGGGCTATGGCCTCGCGTTGCAAAGTAACGGGGCCATCGTCATCGCGGGTTCGTCCTTTGCAGGCACTCTGATGTGTGCGTATCGATTTACCGCGAACGGCGCAGTGGATAACAACTATGGCGTTGCCGGCGGCGTCTGCTTACCGAACACCCTGGCCACCACTGCGACAGCTACCTCGATTGCGCTACAAGCGGACGGAAAATCAGTTGTTGCAGGTTATTGTGATGTCGGCGGCTCCGTGAGCGGTTTCTGCTTCGCGCGGTTCGATTCGGGCGGCAATCTTGACACTGCATTCGGCGGCGGAGGCGTAGTGAAAACCTCACTCGGCAGCACCCTGGGATTGGCCAATGCCGTTGCTCTGCAAACCGACGGTCGCATTGTTGCTGCAGGCGAATGTTTGGAGAGCGGAAGAGGAAATTTCTGCCTCGTTCGCCTAAATGACAACGGCAGCATCGATTCGAGCTTCGGCATCAACGGCGTGGTTAAGACCAATGTCGTCGACGGTCGCGACAGCGCCAACGCAGTTTTCATTGAACCCAATGGCGCAATTCTGGTTGCGGGCAGTTGCACTGAGTCTTCCGCGCCGCTTGACAATGCGATGTGCATCGCGCGCTATGAAGGCGGACCGTTTGGCGCGCGGCAGTGCAGCCTGGATATTGATGGTGATGGGGTGGTGCTCGGCACCACCGACCTGTTGATCTTGAATCGAATTGCGCGAGGCGTGAAGTCCAGTTCCGCAATTACAGGCGTTGCCTTTGTAAATCACGCGAGCCGAAAAACGTGGGACGCGATTCGAACCCACCTGGTCGCTCAATGCGGCTTTGCGCTGCCTTAGCGAAAGGGATGACGTTCATGAATATGCTCTTTTCAATACCGTGCCAACGGCTGCGTTGCGTCCTCACCTGCGTGTTTGCGATGTTCGCGCTACCTCCCGCGTTCGCGCTAATCGACTATCCGGGCAGGATCGACGATACGTTTGGTAATTACGTGCAAAATTACGCAGGAACACGGCTCGGCGCATCTTCAGCTTCGCTTTCGAGCATCGCCGTTCAACCGAATGGAAGTATCTTGATTGCAGGCACCTGCACCACCGCTGCTGGACAAAGTGCGATTTGCGTCGGAAGGCTTTCAGCATCGGGCGTTCCAGACAACACCTACGCGAATGCGGGTGTGTTTCGGCTGACTGAGAACGGAATCACTGAGTCATACGGTGGCTTGCTCGCCCAACTTCCTGACGGCTCTGCGCTCGTCGCCGGAACCTGTGGCACCTTCCCCGCCATCTACCCCTGCATGGTTCGACTCACGCCCGATGGGCAAAAAGACACGTCGTTTGGCACCAACGGTTTTGTTGCCTACGTTCCGCTAGTGACGGACGTCAAAGCGGTGCTCTTGAGGAAAAGCGGTAAGTTGGTGGTGCTCGGTGTGTGCAGCGCCGCGATATGTATCGCGCAGTTTTCGGCGAATGGAACCTTTGAAATTGGGTTTCGAACTACGTATGCGAGCGTTGGCGGATTCTTCCCGAATGCAATTGCTGAGGAGGCCAGTAATCGGCTCGTGATCGCAGGAACCTGCTCCACGACGGCGGGTCTGCGTGGCTGCGCGGTACGGTATTACCCGCTCGACGGCATTTCGGGAACCACCGATCCCTTGTCCACCCCGTATGTGTGGAATACCAGCGAACGCAGCAACGGTTCAGCGATCGCGATCCAGCCCGATGGCAGTTGGCTTCTTGGCGGTTACTGCGAGGTCGGTGCGATCAATCGCTTCTGTGCCCTGCGAATGAAACCCAACGGTACGCTAGATCCGAGATTCGGCAGCAATGGTTTTGCGACCTTTCCATTCACAGGCCTGGACAATCAAGCGCGCGCGATGGCGCTGCAGAGCGACGGAAAAATCCAGCTTGTTGGCCTCTGCCGCACAGCCACTGATCCAGACTACGTTAACTGTGCAATGCGACTTGAACAAGATGGCAGCTTCGACAGGAGTTTCGGGTTTAACCGCGACGGGCGAGAGTTGGTGGTGCTCGACTCGTTTGGTGCGTTTGCGTCAACAACTCTGTTGCAACGCGATGGGCAGCTGCTAGTTGGCGGAAGCGCGGGAGAGATGCGCGTATTTCGCTTGCGCGGCGGCGCATTTGGCGCTCGAAATTGCGATCTCGACGTTGATGGCGACAACATTGCAGCAACCGAAAGCGATCTATTGCTCGCAATCCGAGCGTCACTCGGCTTCACCGGAACGCGCGTCACCGACGGCTTGAGTTTCGCCACGCACGCTACACGCAAAACCTGGCCTGGGATTCGCGACTACCTTGTCAATCAGTGCGCGATGCCATTGTTGCCGTAAACCAGACAGATAAATCGATCTGGTCCCTTGTTTGCGGGTGGCACCGCTAAGTCCTGAACGTCCAGCGAGATCTTTGACCGGAGGGATGTAGCGCACGTTGCACAGGATAAACACGCCGCTTGTTCAGCGAGTCGCTATTTGGTGCAGACGAATGGGCAGGGCTCCCTCACCCCACCGATCCCCGACCGACCCCGTCACCACGTCCGCCGCGGCACAGGCTCAAAGTATCTGCGGTTCGCTACGTTAACGGTCTCGGTGCCCGCCTGGTTTTTTCTGCTGAGTGCGATGACGCACAGACGGCACTTCCCGCGACGATTATCTTCCGCCCATTGCGGTGACCTCAGGGTCAGTCGCATTGCTTACTTTTTAACCCCGGCTGTTTCAGCCATTGAATGGAATTTCATATGAACTACGTAGAACGCGACACTTACGGCATGTACAAGGTCGGCAGCAACGGCCCGTCCGATGCAGATGGACATAGCGGGCCAGGGCCGCGCCTGATGGGCGCTGACACGCTCAACGGCAACGATGTCTACAACGAGAAGGACGAAGATCTCGGCGACATCAAGGAATTCATGCTCGACATGAAAACCGGTCGTGTGAGCTACGCGGTGCTGTCCTATGGCGGCTTTCTCG
>JBBRVM010000062.1:0-11538 GCA_038246865.1 Burkholderiales bacterium | reverse complement strand
ATTCGAGACGACGAAATCTCGGCATGATCTCCTCGTCTGCAACGGCTTGCAGCAGTTCAGCTACTGATTCGAGTCGCGCGAGCGAAGGTTCAAAGGAGACTGCTGGCAAGGGGGCACCTGAGCGCGATTGATGCGGTAATTTATCATATGATTTTTATGTGTGCACATGAACATTGACTTTGCTTCGATGCGGCATAAACGACCGCTCGGAATGATGGCAGTCGGCTCGCACGATAGGATTGCGGTATGAGACGAACTCGGGCGAGCCAGCCGCCCCCCCCTTCAGTGGTGTCCGCGTCAGCGGTCGATGACTTTCAACAACGTCAGCTGCTCGCGCGCGTGGCCTGGATGTATTTCGTTGAAGGACGGAGGCAGGAGGACATCGCAACGAAACTTCAGCTGAACCGAATGCGCGTTAATCGTTTGTTGATCGCAGCGCGTGAACAGGGGATCGTGCGCATCGAGATTGACCCCACAGCCCGACCAATCGCGGAGCTCGAGGCGCAACTTGTTGATCGCTATGGTTTGCGGCGGGCGCTTATCGTACCGACGGGAGAGCATGCTGCACAGACGTTTGTCGGCATCGGTGTGACGCTCGGCGGCTGGCTCAACGCGACCATCCGCAACGGCATGACGGTTGGCACGCACCGCGGGCAATCGTGCTATTCGATGTTTCAGGGACTGAAACCGTCTGCGCTTCCCGATGTGTCGGTTGTGTCGCTACAGGGCGATTTCACATCGACGGGACAGGTCCTGCCGCAGGAAGTCGTTGCCCGTCTAGCGGTCACTTTTGGCGCATCGTGCCACTATCTTGCGGCACCTACCTATGCATCGAGCCTCAACGAATGGCGCGTGCTTACTGGATTGCCTATGGTGCACAGTGTGCTCGTGCGGGCGCAGAAGTGTGATCTGGCGGTGTTGTCGCCCGGGGCGTTGGTAGATTCGCAAAAACGAATCCTCAAACATGTGATGACCGATCATGAGCTTGCCGAAGTGCGAGCGGCAGGGGGTGTAGGATCCTTGCTTGGTGCGATCTACGACCGTGAAGGACGCCTCATCAAGCACGAAATAAACGCTCGGCGCATCGGTCTTGACCCGTCTGCCTTGGCTCAAGTCCCCGAAGTAACGGTGGTGGGCATTGGGGCGCACAAGGTGGAAATACTGCGCGTTGCCCTGAAACTGGGGTGGACGAAGACTTTGATTACCGACGAAGTCACGGCGCGAGCCATTCTCCTTTAGCGCGAACGCAAAATCTCGCCGCTGTGTGATGCGCTCGCAACTTTAAATGGATAAAAGCGGCCGTGGTGCGATTGGTGCCAAACGCACCGACCGAACCACTTCTCATCCAACGCTTAAGGGTACAACCCGCGCAACTCACGCGCTGCGAGCACGCGCGTGCAGGCAATGATGAACGCCGCTGTGCGCAGGGAGACTTTGTTCTTTTCGGCGGTATGCACCACGGCCTTTAACGCCTCGACCATGATGCGTTCGAGTCGGTCATTGATCTCGGACTCTGTCCAGAAGAAGCTGGAGAAATCCTGCACCCATTCGAAGTAGCTGACCGTGACGCCGCCCGCGTTGGCGATGACGTCAGGAACGACCTTGATGCCGCGATCATGCAGGATGTCATCGGCCGCGGGCGTCGTCGGGCCGTTTGCGCCTTCGACGACGAGCTTCGTCGAGATGGTTCGCGCGCGCGCTTCAGTGAGTTGATTTTCGAGCGCGGCGGGCACGAAGATATCGCTCTTGAGCGCCCAGAATTCGCTTTCGCTGATTATCGATGCGCCCTTGAAATCAACAAGCGCGCCGCCGGTCGCTACGAAATCAAGCGCGGCATCGACATCGATACCACCTTCGTTAGCCACCGAGCCGCTCGCGTCCTGCAGGCCAACCACATTCGCACCTGCCGCTTTAAACAACCTGGCTGCGGTGCCGCCGACGTTACCAAACCCCTGCACCACGACGCGTGCGCCGGAGATGTCAAAGCCCAATGCACGAGCCGTTTCGCGTGCGGCTATGTAGACACCGCGCCCGGTCGCTTCTTTGCGTCCTAACGAGCCGCCCAGTGCAATTGGTTTACCCGTTACCACGCCGGTAGCCGTTGCACCTGTGTTCATCGAGTACGTGTCCATCATCCACGCCATGATTTGCTCGTTGGTGTTGACGTCCGGTGCCGGGATGTCTTTGTCGGGGCCGATGATGAGACCGATCTCGCTCGTGTAGCGGCGCGTCAGGCGCTCCAGTTCGGGGCGCGTCAATGTTTTGGGATCGACACGAATGCCACCTTTGGCACCGCCGTAGGGCAGATTCAACGCAGCGTTTTTCACCGTCATCCAACCTGCGAGCGCCATGACTTCATCAATGGTCACATCGGGGTGAAAACGGACGCCACCTTTGCCAGGGCCGCGCGACAAGTTGTGTTGCGCACGGAAGCCTTCGAAGTGGGCCACGGTACCGTCGTCACGGTTGATCGGAATATCGACCGCCAGCACGCGTTTACAGCGTTTGAGCGTTTCTACCCAGCGCTCAAGGTGGCCGAGGTGAGGCGCGACGCGATCCACCTGAAGCAGATACATCTGCCAGGGACTGTGGGCGTGGGTAGGGACGTAAGAGAGACCGGGTGAGGCCATGAGTGATCCAGATTCGATAAGCGAAGCTGGCAATGTAGGTTAATTGCTCAACTACGATCATGCCGTTCTTGGCATCAATCATGCAACAACGCCATCAGGGTAAAGCCCGGATTGCGTTCAAATCGTGGTTACCGGACAATTCCGAATAAGACCGCTTAAATGCCTTACTATGGCAGAGCGATAAGAGCATAAAGAATTAGCGCGACATCGTACGACCGTCCAGACGTAGGGGAGCGCAATGAGGGAATTTAGTATGTCGAAGCCGAAGTTTTTATGTCGAGCGCTCCTCGTCAGCGTGCTGTTATCGCTTGGGGCATGGAGTCATGCCGATACGCTATCGGACATCCGCGACCGGGGCGAGTTTTTGCTCGGACACCGCGAGAGCTCGTCGCCGTTCTCGTTTGTTAACGAGCAGGGTGAGGCGGTCGGTTACTCCGTTGACATCTGCCTGAGAATTTTTGATCAGATCAAGAAAGATTTAAAACGGCCTGACCTCAAGGTGAAGTACGTTCCGCTGAAGCCAGCGGATCGTATCGCGGCTGTCAAGTCCGGTCGCGTGGACGTTGAGTGTGGTTCAACGACCAATACCGTTGAACGACAGAAGGACGTGGCTTTCAGCTACACGACGTTTGTCGCTGGTGCCCGATTGCTCTCCAAAAAAGCAGACAACATCAAGGAGTTGCCGGATCTGCGGGGCAAATCGGTGGTTGTGACAGAAAAGACAACGACGGAGAAGGTGCTCCGCCAGGTCAACACTGAGCGCAATCTCAATATGAAGATCATTGTCGCCAAGGATCATGCCGAAGGATTTTCGCGATTGGTGTCTGGAGAGGCGGTGTCCGTCGCCAACGATGACGCGCTGTTGTTCGGCCTCGTGACCAAGTCGAAAGACCCGAACGCCTACGATTTTGTCGGCAAATATGTGTCGGTTGAGCCCTACGGCATCATGCACCGCAAGGACGATCCGGCGTTTACGAAGCTTGTCGACGTCGCGCTGTCCGGGCTATTTTCGAGCGGCCAGATTCGCGGTATTTACGCAAAGTGGTTTGAGAGCGGAACCTTCAAATTGCCGATGAACCAGTACATGAAAGAAAACATCAAGATTCCCAACAAGTACGGCGTGCAGTAGCCGGACGCGACTCCCTATGGCCGAGAACTTCCGACGGCGTGGTGCTCAGTGAGGGCTTGTCTCTTCCGCTTTGCGGCACCGAGTCGGTTGGATTCGTTGGCATAGTCAAGCGACAGCATGGGCGGAACGTAAAAAGACAAAATGACCGCGTCCACTTCCAGTATCAGCGATGCAGAGATGTTTCAAATTGTGTCGCGCCATGTGGGCGCGACCATCTCTGTCTATGACCGCAGTCTGACGTTCCGCTACGTCAGCGATGGATTCGCTAGCTGGTTCGGTCAGCGCCCGCAAGAAATTGTCGGTCGCACGCTACTGGATTGCTACGGTGAACATAACTTTACCCGGTATCGTCCGTACATCGAACGCGCTCTTGCTGGTGAATCGGTTTCATACGAACGAAAGGTTCGCGATGCTTCCGGTTTTGATGGCTGGCGCTCGGTCAGTCTCGTTCCCTGGCGCGACCCCGAAGGCAATGTCGTCGGCATCGTCAATTCTGCGCTTAATGTTCATGAGCTCAAAACCACGACCGAGGCACTGCATGTGGCCAACCAGCGGTTGCAATCGCACATGGATAATAGCCCGCTTGCGGTGATCGAGTTCGACGAGAATCTGGGGATCAAGCGCTGGTCACCGCGCGCTGAAAAAATGTTTGGGTGGGCGCTGGCAGATGAACCCCAACTGTCGTTGGCCACGCTGCTCGGACAGCATGATTCAGGCGACAATGAGCTGCGCAAGGCTTTTTCGCGCCTGTACCAGCGCGATGAGCCAAACAACCGCGTCGAATGCGCCCAGGTTCGCGGCAACGGCGCGATCATCCACTGTGAATGGTTTAGCTCGGCGCTGACCGACGACCACGGTCGCGTCGTGTCGATCATGTCGCTGGTACAGGATGTGTCGGAACGGGTGCAAATGGTTGCGCAAATGCGTGAGCTCGCCGAGCACGACTCACTGACCGGGCTGTTAAACCGCAGCGCCTTTCGCCTGCAGATGGAGCGGGCGCTGCGCCGAGCGAGGAACACTCAGGAGCTGGTGGCGCTCCTGTTTATCGATCTCGACGGTTTCAAAAAGGTCAACGACGTGCTGGGCCATGCCGTCGGCGACGACGTGTTGCGCGAGGTCGCACGCCGCATTTCGCTATCGGTGCGCGCTACCGACATGGTGGCGCGGTTGGGCGGCGATGAATTTGTGGTGCTACTGGAAACGCCGATTGATGCCGCGACAGCCGACGACATCAGCGGACGCATTCTGCATTCGCTTACGCACGAATACAGCTTTGCACTCGCCCTCGACCCTCAGAGCGCGCTTGCAGCAGACATGCCGCAAGTTGGCGCCAGCATCGGTGTTGCGATGTACACCCCGCAGGAGAGCCACGTAGACAGCCTGTTCAAACGCGCCGATGCAGCGATGTATGACGCCAAGCGGTCTGGCAAGGGCTGCATCCGGCATGCCGTGATTGCGGACGGTTCGGACGACTAAGCTCGCTCAGCTCGCTATGCCGGTTTGATGCTCTGCGCGTAATTGAAAAAGTTGTACGGGTCGTACTTTTGCTTGACTACGAGTAGCTGGTCGAAGGCATCGCCCCAATACGCCCAGCGGTAATTCGCCATGCTGCCATCGGGATAGTTCTGGTAGACGTGGCCATTGCTATACGGCTTCACGATGCTCATCAGGCCCTGCATCCAGCTCTCCATTTGCAGCTTTTCGTCGGGGCTTTGCCAGAACACATCCACGCAGAAGTCCATGTAGACGTCGCGATGAATGAACGCGCTGTCAGCGACCGGATAGCGATTGATCGCGCCACCGTAGGGCTCGGTGTACATGAGGCTCCATTTGTTCGGTGACGTCGCGACGTAGGCAACGATCTCCTGCCACACCGACTGCGGCATCATCTGACTGATATAGCAGGAAGCCTTCGTCTCCGGCGTGCCATCGGGCTGGTCGGGCAGCGGATAGGGATAATTTTCCAGATAGTTATCCAGATAGGGGTAGGTGCCGACCTGGTCGACAAGCAATAGCGCGCTTGAAAAAGCGAGCAACGACTGTATCGACGCCAGCCCATCCGTTCGCGACCCGGCGTACATGCCCTGCACCATGTACACCTCTTGCCCCTGATAGAAGCCAACATTCATCATGTAGCCCAGCTGATCCGGGCAGCCCGAGACCATGTATTGCTGCTGCATCAGGGCGAGCACCGCGGCCGCGTCAGCCGCGCTCCACGAAATGGCCCACGCCCATAGCGAGGGCAGCTGCACGAGGTTGTAACCCACCTGTGTGACTACGCCAAAGTTGCCACCGGTGCCGCCACGCAGCGCCCAGAACAGGTCTGAATATTCGTTGGTGGCCGTCGCGGTGACAATCAGGCAACTCGCCAGAATCACCCGCATCGACGATACGCAATCGCTTTGAATGCCGTAGGCACGCGAGGTGTAGCCATAGCCACCGCCCTGCACAAACCCGCCGACACACACGCCGCCGCAGGCGCCCGTCGGCACATGCCAGCCGGTGTTGTTGAGCACACCGTTGAAGGTGTCCCAGCTGCAGCCGCCACCGGCGTAGGCGATCGCATTCGCGTTGTCGATGTAGACACTATTCAAGCGGCTGACGTCAATGACCAGCCCGTTATTGACCGAATAGCCAGCTGTGCTATGGCCACCCGCGCGGACGCATGACCAAATCTTCCACTGTTTTGCTACTTTCAGGCATTCGATGATGTCGGACTCGTTGGCGCAGTAAACGATGACCTTCGGGTAGCGCTGAAACGCTGGATTCGACTCTTGACGGTCCTGGTCGTAGTCCGGATCTCCAGGAACGACGACGTGCCCGGTAATCGCCGCTTCCAGCTCCGCCAGCACATCCCACGCGAGACTGGTGGCGGGCGGCGCGGCATCTTGCGCGGCAAGCTGTTGAAAATGGACAATACGACGGCCTTTCTGAAGGCGAGCTGGGCTTTTGCGGTGGGCCATGACGTAACGCTCCTTGGGTTAGCAGGCAGGGGGAAGGGCTGTTCCCGAAGCATAGGCGAGCTAATCGTTAAAATCGAACTTTCCCGCACAAGCTTTCGGTTCTCACCGCATCAGACAGTGTCTGATCTGGCGATCACCGCGAAGCGTCTCAAGCAAGCCGATGCCCGCCTCCTTTCTGTCCCTGCACGGCTCCGCCGCGCTCTCCCAATTCCGTCAAGACAAACTGATTGCTGCGCTGGTCGATTTCGGCGTGACCGATGTCGATGCCGAATACTGGCACTTTGCCTCAACGACGCGTGAAGTCACGCGGGATGAGCGCCTGCAACTGGAAGC
Source organism: Burkholderiales bacterium (assembly GCA_038246865.1). Lineage (GTDB taxonomy): Bacteria > Pseudomonadota > Gammaproteobacteria > Burkholderiales > Casimicrobiaceae > Casimicrobium. The sequence continues at coordinate 4,483 of JBBRVM010000062.1, read as the reverse complement.
GCTGCTGGCGTACGGGCTTGACCCGGAACCTAGCGAAGAGCATGAGCACGCTTTTCTGGTCGTGCCGCGCTTGGGCACGATTTCGCCGTGGTCGTCCAAGGCAACCGACATCGCGCATAACTGTGGCCTCGCGGTCGTGCAGCGCCTTGAGCGTGGTGTGTGGTTCTGGGTCGGTGCCGAGAAGCCGCTGTCGAAAGAAGCCCGACGCGCGATTGAGGCTGTCTGCCATGACCGTATGACAGAAGCGGTGTTGCCCACTGTAGCTGCGGCTGAAGTGCTGTTTGAGCCGCAGCATGCGAAAAAAATGAACACGATTCATCGCAACGTCGCCGCGCTGAAAGTCGCCAACAGCGAGCTGGGCCTGGCGTTGTCGGATGACGAGATTGACTATCTGGTCGCCGCGTTTGACAAGATGGATCGCGATCCGACCGATGTCGAACTCCTGATGTTCGCGCAGGCGAACTCGGAGCATTGCCGCCACAAGGTATTCAACGCGAGCTGGACGATCGACGGGGTGGCGCAGGATAGGTCGCTGTTCGCGATGATCCGCAACACTCACAAATTAGCCCCTGAAGGCACCGAGATCGCGTACTCCGACAACGCAGCGATTCTCACGGGTGGCGACGCGCTGCGTTTCTATCCGAATGCCGAAGGCCGCTATGCGCCGCATGCGGATCGCACGCATTACCTCGCTAAAGTTGAAACACACAATCACCCCACCGCGATTTCACCGTTTGCCGGGGCTGCAACGGGTGCAGGCGGCGAGATTCGTGACGAGGGAGCGACCGGACGCGGCGCCGTTCCGAAGTCTGGATTGACCGGGTTTACGACCTCGAACTTGCGACTGCCGGGCTTGCCGCAACCGTGGGAGGTGGCGACGGCTCATGTGGGCAAGCCGGATCGCATTTCGTCCGCGCTCGACATCATGATTCAAGGCCCGATTGGCGGCGCTGCGTTCAACGATGAATTCGGTCGCCCGAATCTCGGCGGTTATTTCCGCACCTTTGAGCAAGCGGTCGACGGTACGGTGTACGGCTATCACAAGCCCATCATGATCGCAGGCGGCATCGGTGCCGTGTCCGATTTGCATGTGCACAAAATTGCCTTTCCAGCGGGCACGTTGCTGATTCAGCTCGGTGGCGAAGGCATGCGCATCGGCATGGGCGGCGGTGCGGCGTCGTCGATGACGACGGGCCAGAACACGGCTGATCTCGATTTTGACTCCGTGCAACGCGGCAACCCGGAGATGGAGCGGCGCGCACAAGAAGTCATCAATGCGTGCTGGCGTCAGGGGGAGGCGAATCCGATCCTCGCGATTCACGATGTGGGCGCGGGTGGTTTGTCGAACGCGTTGCCAGAGCTTGTGTACGGCGCTGGCAATGAGAACGATCCGCGCGGCGCGCTATTCGATCTGCGCACGGTGCTGACGCTGGAGCCCGGCATGAGTCCGGCCGAGATCTGGTGCAACGAATCGCAGGAGCGCTACGTGCTCGCGATCACGCCGAAAAGTCTCACGCAATTCAAGGCGTTTTGCGAACGTGAACGTTGTCCGTTTGCGGTCGTTGGTGTCGCGGATGGCTCTGGCAATTTGACGGTGGCGGACGCGAAGTTCGGCAATAAGCCGGTCGATATGCCACTTGATGTATTGCTCGGCAAGCCTCCGAAGATGGAGCGCACGGTCAATCGTCAAGCTGCGCCGGTTTCTGCGTTCGACACGACAAAGATCAAGTTGCGCGATGCCGCGTATCGCGTACTGCAACACCCCACGGTTGCCGACAAAACATTTCTGATCACTATCGGCGATCGCTTCGTCGGTGGCCTCACGGCGCGTGAGCAAATGGTCGGCCCGTGGCAGGTACCGGTGGCTGATTGCGCCGTGACATTGCGTGATTTTGTGGGTCCTGCGAACGAGACGATGGCGATGGGTGAACGCACGCCGCTAGCAGTGCTCAACGCGCCTGCGTCGGCACGCATGGCGGTTGCTGAGGCAATCACCAACATCGCCGCCGCGTCGATTGCATCGATTAAGGACATCAAGCTGTCGGCGAACTGGATGGCCGCAGTCGGTACGCCTGGCGAAGACGCCGCGCTGTTTGACGCGGTGCATGCGGTCGGTATGGAGCTGTGCCCCGCGCTTGGTGTGTCGATCCCCGTCGGCAAAGATTCGATGAGCATGCGCACGGCGTGGACTGAGCATGGTGGCGCGCATCATGGTGAGCACCATGACGCACATCACTCAACGCAGAAATCGGTTCATTCGCCGGTGTCGTTGATCGTTACTGCCTTTGCGAATGTGACGGATGTCAAGAAGACGCTGACGCCGTTCTTGCGGACTGAATGCGATACGGTTCTGCTGCTCGTCGACATCGCTCGCGGAAGGCAACGGCTCGGTGGTTCGATCCTCGCGCAAGTGCATTCGGCGATGGGCACCGAAGTGCCTGATTGCGACTCCGCTGATGATCTGAAAGCGTTTTTTGCGGGCGTGCAATCGCTCAATGCGGACGGCCTCTTGCTCGCATATCATGACCGATCAGACGGTGGATTGTTCGCGGCGCTGGTGGAGATGACGATTGCGTCGCGCTCGGGGTTATCGGTGTTGATCGATGCGTTGGGCACCGACGCTCTCGCGGCGTTATTCAACGAAGAGCTCGGCGCGGTCGTTCAAGTCCGCAGCGCTGATCTTGCCAAAGTGCAAGCCGCGTTCAACGGCCTGCCCGTTCATCAGATTGCAACGGTTCGCACCGACGGTAAATTCACCATCGAGCACGCCGGAAAAACGATCTTCGACGAAGCTCGACAAGCGCTGCACACCGCGTGGAGTGCGACCAGCATCGAAGTCCAGCGTCTGCGCGATAACCCCGACTGCGTGGATTCGGAATTCGACCGCGTGTTCGACGACGATGATGCGGGCCTCGTGCCGCGCGTGTTGTTCGATCCGAAAGAGAATGTTGCTGCGCCTTTCATCGCAACAGGGGCACGCCCGAAAGTCGCGATTCTGAGGGAGCAGGGCGTGAACTCGCACATCGAAACCGGCCACGTGTTCACGATGGCGGGCTTCGACGCTTACGACGTTCACATGACCGATTTGCAATCGGGCCGTCACACGCTGGATGAATTCAAAGGCTTCGTCGCCTGCGGCGGTTTCAGCTACGGCGACGTGCTCGGCGCGGGCGCTGGCTGGGCGAAGTCCATTCTGTTAAACGCGGAATTGCGCACCCAGTTTCAGGAATTTTTCGGCGAGGACGACACCTTCGCGCTCGGCATCTGCAACGGCTGCCAGATGCTTGCGCAGATGGCCCCAATCATTCCCGGTGCGGCCCACTGGCCAAAATTTATTCGCAACGGCAGCGAGCAGTTCGAATGTCGCACGGCTCTGGTTGAAGTGATGGAAACACCGTCGATTTTCTTCAAAGGGATGGAGAAAACGCGCCTGCCGATCGTGGTCGCACACGGCGAAGGCTTCGCTCAATTCAAGAACGATGAGCAATACGAAGCGGCGCAACCGCTCGTCACCATGCGCTTCGTCGATAGCAACGGCACTGCCACTGAAAACTATCCGCTAAACCCGAACGGCTCACCGGGCGGTATTACCGGCCTGACCACAGCGGACGGGCGCTTCAACATCCTCATGCCGCACCCCGAGCGCACCCATCGCGTCGAGAATTTTTCATGGCATCCCGACGGCTGGACGCGCTCGCCGTGGCTGCGGATGTTTGAGAACGCGCGAGTTTGGTTGGGCTAGCAGCTTTTTCGTGAAATGACGTTCTTATAAGGGCTAGCGCTAGTTTTTATCGTTAGTCGATAAATGACTTTTTGAGCTGCTAGCCCCTGCGCAGTGGCGCATAAACAAAAAAGCTGAATGGCGTTTTAAGTCTGCAACGACTGTTTTTCCGCAACTCCAAGGCCTTTCGGCGTAGGCTTTAATCGGCGGGTTGCTACGGCGTCATGACGCATTTCGAATCAAAATAGGCTTTGATTTCCACGGCGGTTTTCATGCCGCCGCCAACTTTTGCGTTTTGCGCCGCAGTGACCAACGCCGATCCAGTTCGCGTTTTGGTGTAGCGCCAGAACATCAACCCGTCGGTGACGGACAGCATTTTGCCGTCGCCGTCCACGTCTAGCGTGGCGCCCAGCCCGCTCAAATAGTCAGAAATCGCCTGTGGCGATTTCCGCGCGGCGGAGGGATCAAACGATAGGTTGGCCGTTAGCGCCGTGCCGCGCGAGCCACCGAGATATCGCATCATGAGTACCGCGTCTGTGCTGGCGTTGCATGCGCCGTCGCCGTCAATGTCGAACGGTAGCGGTGTGGCGGCAACTGCGATGGTTTTCCAGTGTGCGAGCAAATCTCGCAGCGCCTGCGGCTTGTTTTGTGGCACGCCATTGGTGCCCGCTTGATTCTTCGTGTTCTGCCCGTGGCAGCCTGCACAGGTGCGGATTTCGCCCGCCTGCAACGTGACCCAGACTCGCTCGCGCACGACGGGTT
>JBBRVM010000061.1:0-11789 GCA_038246865.1 Burkholderiales bacterium | reverse complement strand
GGTGTTCGTGGCAAATACTTTGCACGCGTATCCAAAGGTAGCAATCTGGTCTTGTTAAACGACAAAGTCGCAAAAGCATTTCCCACCGGCGAGGCCGTGAATGAGGCACTTCTCGGACTGCTCGCACTCACGGAGCAAACAGCCCGCATAACGGGGCGCTCAAGCCGGACGTCGCGCAAACGCGCCGCCGCGTAGCTTCGACGTTAGGCGTCACAAGTCCACCCTCCTTTACTATCCAGCTACATCCAACTATGACAACCTCCACCTGGCTCTTGTATGTCGCCGCCGTCTTCGTACTAACCGTCACACCGGGCCCAAGCGTGCTCATGTGCATATCGACCTCGGTCAACTTGGGGCCACGCAAGGCGCTTATCGCATCCGTCGGCAGCACTACCGCAATCGTGGGCATCATGGTGCTTTCTGCATTGGGTCTGGGGGTCGCCCTCGCCGCCTCGGAGGCTTTGTTCACCACGCTCAAGTGGCTTGGCGCCGCCTACCTCGCGTATCTTGGTCTTGCTTCGCTACTGTCCAAAAGCACGGAGATATCCGTCGCCGGTAGCGGTGCACTCTCTTCGAACCGTCGTCTTTTCAGTCAAGGTTTTCTGGTCGGCGCGAGCAACCCCAAAGCACTTCTGTTCTTTGGCGCGCTCTTCCCTCAGTTCATCGCGCCAAACGAACCTCACTTGCCGCAGTTCTTGATGCTGGGAGCCACATTCGTCTTCTTCGAGCTACTTTGGCTCACCATCTATGCCTTTTCGGCCTCTCGCGCAAAGGTTTGGATTCAGCAGCCACGGCGCGCAACGCTTTTCAACCGCGCTACTGGCGTCGTTTTTCTCTTGGCAGCCAGCATTTTGGCTACAAGCAAACGCAGTGCGGCCTAATTTACGTTAGGTTTGCAAAGTCAACCATGCCAAAGTTCACGCCCAAGGTGCCGCTGGCGCACGCTCTGCCTATGCTTCCAGCTATGCTTTTCGTAGTGGCGGCGCTTTCGCGCTTTAGGCCGCAGTGGTTTGCCAGGCGCGCTGGTTTACCCTTGCGCTCCTAACCCGGCATTGCAGTGGATCGGCTTCGCCGCCCACTGAATTCAGACGTTAGAACTTTCCCGTTTTCCGGTATCCTTGTACTAGGAGATCAAGCCCATGCCACAACAATTTACAGCGGTCATAAAGCACGAAGATGATTCTTGGATCGGTTGGATCGAGGAAGTAGCTGGCGTCAATTGTCAGGAAGAATCGCGTGAGGAATTGCTGAACTCCTTACGGGTCACGCTTACTGAAGCACTGGAGTTCAATCGCCAGGAAGCCTTGGCGGCAGCCGGTAAGGGCTACGAAGAACTCTCCATCGCGGTATGAAACGCCGCGACTTGCTGGCACACCTGACTTCATATGGTTGCAGCTTGCTTCGCGAAGGGGGCCGCCATTCTTGGTGGCACAACGCCATCCTCAACAGGCGGAGTGCGGTGCCGCGGCATTCCGAAATCAACAATCATCTTGCTCGCAAGATCTGTCGTGATCTCGGGGTTCCCGAGCCAAATCAGTTCTAACGCTACGGTCAAGCGGACTTCACGCGATAAAGCCGCGCGGAGCCGTTTACCTCCACGTTCGGCGGCGGAAGTGATTTGATGGCGAAGGAGCCCAAAGCAACTGCGGTCAACTCTGACGTGGACAGCTTGTGCCCAATCACCGCCAAGCCCCGGTTGCGGCTCGCTTCGGATCGGCAGACCGACGCAATCAAGGACAACTTTCCTGCTGGGGTGGCTAAGCCAGCGTTGCGGGCACTTTATGCCGCCGGGCTGACAACCCTGGATCATCTGACTCGGGTGAGCGACGCCGAACTGGCGGAGCTGCACGGTATGGGGCCGAAGGCCGTCGGCTTGTTGAGGGCGGCGTTGCACGCAAAGGGGCTCGATTTCCGGGCGTGATGCTAATACATGCCGAACCAGGCGCTGCACCGGACGGCATAGTAATCGTTATTCCCGAGTATCGTGCTCGCCGCGCCGCCGGTTAATTCCGAGAAAGCGCTTCTGGCAATGCTTTGATGCGCTTTCCCCGGATGTGCAATTGCTCGCGCGCAAGAATTTCGCGCTGCTTCAATCCAACCCCGGCCACCCGTCGTTGCACTTCAAGCACCTTGGCGGCGGCAAAGTGTGGAGCGTGCGCGTTGGCTTGTACTACCGCGCGCTCGGTGCCACCTCGAAAGAAGGGGTGCATTGGTTCTGGATCGGAACACATGGCGAGTACGACAAATTCGTCGGTTAACCTGTTGATCGACACGGACACACAACGGAACAAGGCTGCTTCGCAGCAAGTGTTGCGTGCAGGGCATCGCCAACTTTAGGCGGCGAAAACGGGCACCGCGCTACACTGCCCCATGCCAGATCAGCCGCTTCCTCGGGATCGTGATTGTCATGTACTACCGCGACCACGCTCCGCCCCACTTTCACGCGCTGTATGGTGAGTACGAAGTAACCATCGACATCGCTTCAGGCTTGGTCAACGGCGACTTTCCAAAGAGAGCTCTTGCTCATGTCCAGGAATGGCGTACCCTTCACAAGGATGAGCTAGCCGAGACATGGACGCTGGCCCGCGCAAGCAAACCACTGCCCAAGATCGAACCCCTGGAGTAGAAGCATGGTTCCACGCATCAAAGAAGCCAAATACGTTGGCGGCTACACGATCTGGCTTCGCTTTGCCGACGGAGCCGAAGGCGAGGTCGACCTTTCCTCTGAACTTGTCGGCGAGGTCTTCGAACCATTGAAGAACCAAGACTTCTTCAAGAGTTTTGTGCTTCACAACGAACTGAGGACTGTCGTTTGGCCTAACGGCGCGGATTTCGCGCCCGAGTTCCTGCGGTCCAGTATTCGCGTCGCCGCCTAACCCCTCGCTCAAGCGGGGCGCCAACGGCATGTCACGCTGGCGATCAAGCGCTGGGCCTTCGGCCCATTTTGCGCTTGCTGTCCAGCGTGACATGCCGTCGTCACCCGCTTAGCTCAAACGTTACCCGTCTGAAACGGCGCTACACCGCAGGCCTGCTGTCACCTGTGCTATCGATATCTGATAGCATTTGCCTGTGAACACAAAACACCGAAAGACGCTGGTCGCCGTTTTCACTCGGCCAACTCTGGCGTCGATTGTGTTTTCTGAGATCGAAAGCTTGCTCAAGGCACTTGGCGGCAAGGTCGGCGAGCGCGAAGGCTCTCGCATCAAGATCGACCTGCTGGGTGAGCAATGGCGCTGTCATCGCCCACACCCCGGAAAGGAAGCAAAGCGTTATCAAGTTGAAGAAGTGCGCGACCTTCTTGAGCGCATAGGAGTATGTTTATGAACACCATGTCTCACAAGGGCTACACCGCCCGGGTCGAGTTCGATGAACGAGACAATATTTTTGTCGGTCGGGTCTTGGGGACTCGAACCATCATTGGCTTCCACGGCGAAACGGTGGCACAGCTCCGTGGCGAGTTTGAAGCCGCGATCGAAGACTTCATTCGCGACTGTAAGGAACAAGGTGTCAAGCCTGAAAAGCCAGCCTCAGGCAAGCTTCTGCTCCGGGTGCCTCCAGAAGTTCACCGTGCGGCGTTGGTCGCGGCTCAAGCGGCAGGGAAAAGTCTCAACCAGTGGGCCACTGAGCTTCTCCAAGATGCCGTGCATCAGTGAACAGACGGCTAACCGTTCCATCGAGCGGATTCGCTCCGGCAGCGCAGGCCTGACCTTAATTTCATTCCGAGCCAAGCCCGAGCTGCCTCCGCGAGCCGCTCATGTCAAACGTTAGACATCACAGTAACCGCCTTGTCACCCTCGCAGCCGAAATTCAAGAGAGGCCTGCTTTTGTTCATACTTGGAAAAACTTACACCCGAGAACAGATCAACGCTGCATTGGGTGGTAGCACGCAAGCCTGTATTCCAACGCTGAACGGGTTGGTCCTCGCCGTATGCGTAACTCCTGAACTTAACCCTCGAGCACCGAGTGAACTACTCTGTGGTGTCGGCCCCATCATGGCTAGAACAGGAGCAATGCTTGCCGCCGCCTCATACAAGGTTCCGTTTTTCATTAAGAGGCGAGTTAACAAATGGGAGTACATGGGTTTGTACCGATCTGTCGATTCGTATGCTTCGGGAGCACGATTTAACGAGATGGTCAATGGCTCCGGCCGTTCACCCAATGACGTGAGCCTTGCAATTGATTTGCATCCGTGAAGGTGATGCAGTACGGCCTAACCCTTCGCTCGAGCGGAGCGCCAACGGCAGGCCTCCAGGCCCGGTCTGGCGGTACGCGGTACATTTTCGCCAGCCCGGGCTTGGCGTCCTGCCGTCGTCGCACGCTTAGCTCGAACGTTAGACCGCGCAAATGCTACCTCTGCCCTCCGTCGAATCTTTGATCGCACAGCTAGCTGTGTACCTTTGCTGTGATCCTGGCTGGCGGCGTGTTGACCTATTACGCGGTTGGCTTGCTGCTTATATGGAGTCCCTTTGTGCCTGACTTGCAGCGTCTGATTGCCGATCCGCAAGCTTTCGTCAGCGGCTATTCCGGAGCCGAGGTGATGGCACCGTTTGTGTTGTTATTGGTCCCCGCCGTGCTGGGTGCGCTCGGCACACGCGCCATGCTGCGCACTCTGTTCGCTGGTCTTTGGAAATGGCGACCCGCCCGCGTCCATTGCCACGGCACTGACTTTGCACCTTCTGTCGGAACTGGTTTTGGTGGGGCTGGCGCTGTTTAGCGGTTCCAGCGGACGGCGGTGAGGTGGCACTGAATCCCAGTCGTTACTGCAATCTAGCCAACCATGAATACCAACCCACTCCACTTGACAGAGGACTTCTTTCGCGGCCTCGAACGAGCCAGAAGCAGGGCGCTCGTGGACAAAGATATGGCGCTGGCCATGGCTATTCACGCCGCCGACTACATGCTCATCTCGCCTTCGGGTCGAACGTTCACCAGGAAACGATACCTCGGGATGATCGAGTCGGGAGCCATGAACTATCGGCTGTGGGAGGTCGGTGATATGAGCATCAGAATGACCCAGAAGATGACGCTGGTTCGCTACGAAGCGACGATTGCATTCGGTTCATCGGACAACCCCGGCGACCCCTTCAAAGTCTGGCATACCGACTCGTACGAATTGATCCGAAAAACCCGGCAAGCGGTATGGTCCCAAGCAACGAAGATCGTCTAGCCTGCATCATGGCATGGCAGAAAATCCAAACGGTAGGCCCTACGAAGCACGCATGAACAAGCTAAAAACACAACTTCTCGACGAACTGAGAAATATTGAAGGCGTTGAAGACGGGCATTCACCGGTGGCGGGCGGCACAGCGCTGTTTTATCGCGGCAGGGAGTTCGCGCACTTCCACAACGACAACGAGCTGGACCTCCGGCTTACGAAGTCGGTCATTGCCGCTGAGGGGCTCACCCATCCTTCAGGCTCCGTTCACCACCCGACTCGATCAATGTCGTCGCCGTGGATTGAGGTTCGTTTCACGACACCCAAAGACATCGCGCATGTCGCGAAACTGGTCAAGCTAGCGGTAGCAAAACTATAAGCCCGTTACGGTCCGGTGATAGGCTAAAGCCGCTCAATCAAACGGAGAGCCTCATGACCGCCTGCGCTACATTCAACCGCATGGAAGAGAGCACAAAAGAAGATTGGGGTTTGATCGTGCCGGAGGCGATGAAGATGGCGCGCTCGCTGCCAGATCGTGTAATGGCGCATCTGCAATTACTGGACGGTGATTTTGGCGGTTTTCCGATTGATCGTTATAGCCATAGCCTGCAAACCGCGACGCTCGCATTGAAGGATGGGCGCGATGAAGAGTACGTCGTGTGTGCGCTGTTGCACGATATCGGTGACACGCTGGGTTCGTTCAATCATCCCGATATCGCGGCGGCGATTTTGAAGCCGTTTGTGTCTGAAGCGAACCATTGGATGGTGCAGAACCGCGGCATATTTCAGGGCTGTAACTTCTTTCATCACATCGGGCTCAACCGCAATATGCGGGACATGTTCAACGGTCATAAGTACTACGATCAAACTGCGGAATTCATCGAGCTCTACGACAATCCGGCGTTCGATCCGAACGGCGAAATTTTCCCAATCAGCACCTTCGAGCCCATCTCGGTATCGAATTTCTGGAAGTCGGCGACGACTTTATCCGCGCCCGAGCACCCGTCGACGCGCGCACTCGCCAGCCCGTCGGCATCCTGCCTGGCGGCGTATCCGTATTGCTCGCCGAGACGCTTGGTTCGTGCGGCGCAGCGTTCGCGTCACCTGCCGGACATCGCTCGGTCGGCCTCAATATCAACGCCAATCACATTCGAAGCGTCAGCGACGGTTGGGTCACAGGCATCGCCCGTCCGATCCACATTGGTCGCATTACCCATGTGTGGCAAATCGAAATGACTAACGATGCGGGACAGACTACGTGTGTGTCGCGAATCACCATGGCGATACTTGCGCCAAACCTATGACGCAAGGAAGTTAACCGCCAAGCCAAACTGTCGGAGCAAACACATGGCCGAAGCCAAGACAAAACAAAACGATCTCAGCGTCGATGCCTATCTCGACGCGATTACCGACGAGGCGCGTCGGCAGGACTGCCGCGTATTGATCAAGCTGATGAGCGGTGTGACGAAGTGCGAGCCGAAGATGTGGGGCACCGGTATCGTCGGTTTCGACACCTATCATTACAAGTATGCCAGCGGGCAGGAAGGCTATGGCTGCCTCACCGGATTTGCTTCGCGCAAGGGCGACATCAGCATCTACATCATGTGCGGGTTTGACGGGCACGAAGTGCTGCTAGCCAAGCTGGGCAAACACAAAATGGGTAAGGTCTGCCTTTATGTGCGACGCATGTCCGACATTGATCTCCTGCTGCTTCAGCAATTGGTTGAGCGCTCTGTAGCGGAGGTCAGGCATCGTTATCCGTAAGGTGTTCTGCCGCATGAGCGTCAAATTTGAAAGTGACGCTTCACCCTTTCCAGATGACGGCGCAATGCCTCAAGCAGAACCGTTCATTCGCGCGCACGTCATCGCTGTATGCGTCTGCGCCAGTCACGCATTTTCCAAACCCGTAACGGATCGAATCAATCTACTCACGGGCCCGGGCGTTGAGGGCGACGCGCATTGCGGTGTTACCGTCAAGCACCGCTCCCGCGTCGCGCAAGACCCGTCGCAGCCGAACCTGCGTCAGGTGCATTTGATTCATAGTGAACTCTTCGAAGAGCTTGCAGCAAAAGGCCGTCATATCGCGCCTGGCGAGATGGGCGAAAACATCACACTGCGCGGAATTGATTTGCTCGCGCTGCCCACCGGCACCGAATTGCACATTGGTCTTTCGGCAAAGGTACGGCTCACGGGACTTCGCAATCCCTGCATCCAGCTCAATCATTTTCAACCGGGATTGATGTCGGCGGGGGCTCGACTGGAGGGTCGACGGAGCGCTCGTGCGTAAGGCGGGCGTGATGGGCGTGGTGCTCGCGGGCGGCGTCATCTGTGCAGGCGACGCGATCATCGTCAAACTTCCGGCCATGCCGCATGTGGCACTTGAGCGCGTGTAGTGTCGACGGCAGACTTGCCGCCCAATAATCTCGCAGCCACTATTGCCAAGATGATCGAACAAAGCGCGGCTAACATGAAGAACACGCCTAAACAATCCACCAGTGAAGGCTACTTTAACGTCCTTGCAAATGCTCAAAACTGATGAATAACACCTACCTCACAATCGTGGGTTTGCTTGTTGCCGGATTCTTGTACGGCGCGTTGCGCAATCGGACGCGCGTCACCAAGCGGATCCCCATATGGGTGCTCGGCATCCTGCTGCTGGGCATATTTTTTGTCGGGATATTGCTGGCAGGAGTGACTGGCAGCAAGACTTTGGGCTGGGTATCCGGGCTCTCGCTGATGGTGCTTTTTCCTGTTATGGCACTTCTGGGAATCGGTTTTGTTATCGGTTCAATGTTTAATCGCAGCAAGCCCGCTCCGCCAAGCCCTCCCGTCGGGCGCGAAGCACCCGCCGCGCTCGCCCAATCGCCAGGGGTCGCGCCCATCGTGAACGCCCTGTCCATCACCGTGGTGGTTGATCGTGACAGTGTCGCGGCAGGAGACGACACCGTGTCGCACGCTGCCACCGCCAGCGTGCCGGTAGACAGCAACGTCATTGAGCTTGTCGCCGCTGCCCTGCGCGTTTGTCCGTTAGCCAGCATCTCGGGCGACAAGGCAACGTGGTTGATAGACGTTGATGCGACCTGCATCGGCGTCATTGCGCAGCAATGGTCGCGCCCAAAACTTGTCGTCGCCGAACACACCAGCGTGACCGATGTTTTCGCCGGCAAAAGCAAGACGCTGCACTTCCGGTACTGGAATCTGGCTGATCCTGACGCGGTGTTTGAGGCTGTGCGTTTAGGACGGCCACTGCCGCCTCGCTACTGATGCGGTAACTAAATTCCTTCCGCAGTTATTCTCGCCACAAGCTCGGTTCCAGAAGAGTTGCGAAGGCTATGACTGTGACGGCAAATAGCGGGGCATCAGCATGCCCACTGCCGTTGCACCTCTGCCGACGCGTTGATCTAACGAGCCTGAGGCAGGCTTTTCACGCACAGTCCATAACAAACAATGTCGCCAGCGCCCGAACTCCCAGCGGCGTCTCGGTAAGCGCGCGCCCCGTTTTGCCCTTCCGCAACCAGCCCGTTTCGATGAAATGTACGAGGAGTCGGGTCGCGAAAACACCGGCCAGATGCTCGCGTCGTTCCGACCAGTCCATGCAGCGGCAGGCGAAGCGCTTCGCGAGATGACAGTAACAACTGCGCGCGTATTTGAGCGGTTTGTAGGCTGGCGTATCCGAACGCGAGCGCACGTCATCACGCTCGGTAACCATCGACAGCGCTTCCAGCATGTGCGCAACATCGGCATCCGCCAAAGTGAAGTATCGGTGCCGTCCCTAACCGCGCAGTTTCACCAGTCCGGCGTCGAGCAATTGCGTGAGATGCGTGCTCGCGGTTTGCGGCGTGATCGCCACGCCACGCGCCAGCTCGCCCGCTGATCGCGCCTCGCCGCCGAGCAACAACGTGGGCATGCGAGCGCGCGAAGGATCGGCAATCAGCGACGCGGTGCGGGCGAATCGGGGTTCGGGCGAGCGCATCGGGGCTATGGCTTAAGCGCCGCTTGCGCCAGCGTATTCGGCACGCCACGAAGGAATGTTCGCTCCTCGCGCAGAATGAATTTATGCGTTTGTGCCATTGCGAAATTCTTCATGCCTTCTTCATCGGTTTTCAGTCGCGCACGATAGGCCTCGTAGGCGGAGAGACTTTCAAACGAAATCAAGCCCCAGGCAATGTCATTGGTGCCCTCATCAGGCAAAAAAATAGCCAACCAAATCGCCGCAGCAACGCGGGATGATGCGTCCCCAGTTCTCTGCGTATTGGTAGAAAGTGTCCTTCTGGAACGGGTCGATTTGACAACGGATGACGAACCGGCCAAGCAATACGCCGCGCTCGCCCTGCTGTCGCACTTAAAGCTCAACGCGCACGGCGTGATCTCGACACAGGTGTTGCAGGAATTCGCGAACGTTGCACTGAGAAAAATGAAGCTCGACGCGCATCATGTGCGCTCGCAACTGGCCGCGCACGAGCAGTTCGAGGTGGTGCAAATCACGCCGCGCCTCATTCGCGGCGCGCTCGATTTGCATCAGACGCGGAGCCTCTCGTTTTACGACGCGCTCATCGTCCACGCGGCGAGCGTCTCCGGCTGCGACACGCTTTACAGCGAAGCTTTGAACTCGGGCGAAATCGTGGATGGCGTGACCATCGTCAATCCGTTCACCACGAAGATTGACTATGCGGTGCTTGACTCTGGTTCCGCAAGATCGCGCCGATCATATGCCTGAACAGAGCCGTAAGTGCCCGCTTTTTTGGCTAGCAGCTTTTCGTTAAAAGGACGCCTTCTTGGGGGCTGAAGCCGTAAATACCAATAAGTTGACTGTGGTGCCAATTCAGCGATAGCCCCAATTCAATGGTCGTTGTAGCAAAAAGCTGCTAGGCAACACGTGCCCGACAACATCCTGAGTGCCCGCCCTGCCGCAACCGAGCTCCGGCCTTGCCCGTGTCGGCGTTGCGGGCGACGGGCTCAGGCTGGGGCGCAATTGCCTCGCCGTCGAACGTTGGCAATGCTTCGGGCGCGGCCGAAGCATTGCGTTTCCGTCCCCACCTGTTGGGCATTTCACTCATTTTCGAAACTCGTACCGCACCTACTGCACGTAGCAGGATGTCACTTTACCGGGTTTGATTTCGTTCTTACTTCATATCAGATCTGCTTGTGCATTTGCGCTTTGGGAGGGCATGCCATGAACTTGCAACAACTTCGCGACTACGACTGCTGGGTTGGAAAGTCTGCACAGACGGTCTACGTTTCCAGCGTGCAGGTGGGCGGCTGGCGGAGCGTGTGGCCGGATCGCGTACCGCGCTGGGCCAGTCGCATTCGTAACTATTTCAATCTGTCGCCCTGCACACTGGAGCGCATCACTGGCAAGGCCGCCAGCAGCGCACTCAAATCCACCGAGCGCTTCAAATTTCAGCTGGAATGCCACGAGACGCAGACGTTCAACAAGTACCACCGCAACTATCGCCCCGGCCCCAACGGCAAACTCGATCCACCGCCATTCACCGTGCCCGCCGCCTGCCCGACAACGGCTTCGCACGATGTGAAGCACACCAGCGCGATGGATTCGATTGCGGCGAAGAGTGCCCTTGAGGGCGTCGTCTACAAGGACGAAAAAGGTCTGCTCTGGTATCAGATGTCGGCGGGTGCCACTATCTATCATTGGGGGTCCGATGTCACCAGCTGGCCGGAAGCGATGGTTGACGCCGTCTACGTTGAAGCCCGCGGTCAGGACTTTGCGCCCATCTTCAAGCTCATCAGCCCTGACAACACGGGCGGCTCGCTGGAATGCATCATTTGGAATCCTCGCAAACAGCATACGATTGTTGCCGCTGGCACAACCCTGAACGTCACCAAGCTGATCAACAAAGATCCGGTTCATCAGGGCTCCTACAACTACTCCGAAACCGCTCACATGGGCCTCGCAGCGCATGAGCTGCGAGACGTCAAAACGCACGTAGCGAAGACAGACTTCTACATTAATCCCGTCAACTGCTTTTCACTTCTGGCTACGCGCACATTTCCAGCGGGCGGTCGCTTGGGCGCAGGCGGTAAGTCACTATCGGATGAAGTGTGAAGCACTACAGTGGCAAATTAGCGTCGGGATCGGTTCGCGCCTTGATTCAGCCGTTCAGCGCGAACCCTCCGATGCCGACAGCGGCAGCTTTTTCCGCTCCAGCCGATCTTCCAGCTCGCCGATGTACGAAGCCAGCGTGTTGCCGGATTGCTCGACGGACGCGCGAAGATTGGTCTCCATCTGACCCATCTTTTCGGTGAGCACAGACTTTGAGGTCGCATGCAGTGCGGTTTGCTGCGCCATTTCGGTTTCCATGTATTTGCGCAGTTCGGTGAAACGCGACGCTTCCGCCTGATCGGATAGCTCGCGGTTGGCTTGCACCTCGCGTGAAAGCTTGCGCGTTTCGAGCAGCGTTGACGTGAGCTGGTATAGCGAAAACGCCAGAAAGACGACCGTCACAATCACCAAGAGGCCAAGCATCACCAGCCCCAACGGCAACTGCACTGATGCAAAGCCGAGCGACAAGTCCGTCGGCACCGTGATCGCACCCCAGTTCAGCGTCGTAAAGGCACCAATCAGCGTCAACATCAGAATTAACAACAGCGTGGGTAGCTTCATCGTGAACACCTC
>JBBRVM010000060.1:0-11866 GCA_038246865.1 Burkholderiales bacterium | reverse complement strand
TGATCAGCGTATGCGACAAATCCAAGGCACAGGCTCGCATCATCGATGCAGTCGCTTTGGCCGAGCGCATCGGATTTCCGGGTTGGGTCGACGTAAACACCAAAGAGATGAAGGGTACGTTCAAGCACGCGCCCGACCGCAGTGAGTTTGCATCCGACATCAACGAAAGCTTGGTCGTCGAGTTGTACTCGAAGTAATCGAATTCCCTCACTGTATTAAGGACGCGTATGCAAAGTACTGCTTTTCTGAAACCGCGCAACATTGAGGTTCACGCCACCAGCCCATCCAGCGCTCGCGTTGTGATGGAGCCGTTTGAGCGTGGCTACGGCCACACCCTGGGCAATGCGCTTCGTCGCGTATTGCTGTCGTCCATGCCCGGCTACGCCCCGACCGAAGTGTCGATCACTGGCGTCGTGCATGAGTATTCCGCGCTGGAAGGCGTGCAGGAAGACGTGGTTGACCTGCTTTTGAATCTCAAAGGCGTGGTCATCAAGTTGCACAACCGCGATAACGCGGTGCTGACCCTGAAAAAAGAGGGCGCAGGCCCGGTCACGGCAGCAGACATCGAATCGTCGCACGAAGTCGAAATCGTCAATCCGGAACACCTAATTGCGACTTTGACCCAGGGCGGCAAACTTGAACTCGAAATCAAGGTTGAGCGCGGCCGTGGTTACGTGCCAGCAACGGTGCGCACAGCTGCAGGCCAGACGGCTAACCGCAAGGTTGGCTCGATCCTGCTCGACGCCTCGTTCAGCCCAGTCAAGCGCGTGAGCTATCTGGTTGAGTCCGCTCGTGTTGAACAGCGTACCGATCTTGACAAACTCGTGCTTGATATCGAAACCAATGGCGCGATTGAGCCCGAAGGTGCGGTTCGCTATGCGGCCAGCATCCTCGTTGATCAACTCTCCGCGTTTGCCGATCTTAAGGGCACTGACATGCCAGCACTCGAACGCGCCACCGCGTCGTTCGATCCGGTTCTGCTCAAACCAGTGGACGATCTCGAACTCACCGTTCGTTCGGCCAACTGCCTCAAAGCAGAAAACATTCACTATATCGGCGATTTGGTACAGCGCAGCGAAACGGAGCTTCTTAAGACTCCGAACCTGGGCCGCAAATCGCTTAACGAAATCAAAGAAGTTCTCTCGCAGCGCGGCCTCGCGCTGGGCACCAAGATCGACAACTGGCCTCCGGCTGGTTTAGATCGCGGCAACTAGAGCGGATCAGGAGAAGACACATGCGTCACGGTCATGGACTACGCAAATTAAACCGAACCAGCGCCCACCGTCAGGCGTTGTTGCGGAATCTTTCAACCGCTTTGCTTCGTTATGAAGTGATTAAGACCACGCTGCCAAAAGCCAAAGAGCTTCGGCGCGTCGTTGAACCACTCATCACGCTCGGCAAAAAGCCATCGCTGGCCAACCGCCGTCTGGCGTTTGATCGCCTGCGCGATCGCGATATCGTCGGCAAGATCTTCAATGAACTTGGCCCGCGCTATACCGCCCGCAACGGCGGATATGTGCAAATCCTCAAGTACGGTTTCCGTCAGGGTGACAATGCTCCGATGGCCCTCGTACAACTGATGGATCGTCCAGCTTCGGCTGACGCGAACGTCGTTGAGGACAAAGCAGAGTAGTCGCTATTCTGCGGATGTGAAAAAGTCGGGCTTGCCCGGCTTTTTTTTGTTCTTCTTGTGTGACCAGCTTTTGTATACATGCTCCGCTGGATCGGGGCTGATGCGTCAAAACGAACAAACTCGATAACTAGTTAATTTGTCCACGAGCCCCTATGCAGGCGTTGATTCAGCGAAAAGCTGTTTGCTACACTGTGTCCGATTTCTTCGTCAGCAGGCTGTAAATCAGCACCACGACGATAGCACCCAGAATCGACGCGATCCAGTGCGTGCCAGCCGCCTTCGACACGATGCCCAGCTGCTGACCGCCGATGGTGCCCAGCAAGGAACCAACGATGCCTAACATCGCGGTCACGATAATGCCACCTCCCTGTTTTCCCGGCACCAGAAACTTGGCAATCGCGCCAACGACGAGCCCGACGAGCGCCAAAATGATGTAATCCATACTTCCCTCCTTGGTGTAAGCGCGAAATGTACACCATGAAGGGTTTTCCCGCGTTAGGGCTCAGCGGATCATGGACCGCCACAAATCACACGGAGAACACAGATGGGATGGCTACAAAATCACCTGCCTGAACTGGCTTTGTCAGCCGCGATGGCGTGGGGCGCGGGTTTGCGACTCTACCTCGTGGTTGTTGTTGTTGGGCTGCTTGGCAAGTTCGGTTATGTCCCGCTGCCCGACGCCCTAAAACTACTCACGAATCCGATTGTTCTGGGGGCGGCTGGGTTCATGACGTTCATCGAATTCTTCGCCGACAAAATCCCGTGGCTCGACAGCGCCTGGGATGCGGTTCACACCTTCTTGCGCATCCCGGCGGGCGCGGCACTCGCTGCCGGTATGTTGGGCGACAGCGGCGAAGGCGTCGCCCTGGCCGCCGCAATCATCGGCGGCACGCTGACAGCAGGCACTCACTTCGGCAAGGCAGGCACGCGTGCGGTCGCAAACACATCTCCCGAACCTTTCACCAATATTGGCTTATCGCTGGCCGAAGAGACGATGGTCGCTGGTGGTTTGGCGCTTGCCATTACTAACCCGATCATCTTCCTGATCCTGCTCTTGATATTTATTGTCGCTTTGGTTGTGCTCATCCGCTTCATTCTCAGAGGTCTCACCACGGTCGTCGGTCGACTGTCCAATAAAGTCGGCAAAGCGGCTGCGGTGTGAAGCCATCGACGCGTGGACTGCTTCCGCGTCTGGTCATCCTCTTTTCGCTTTTGCTCTTTGCCTGGACGCATCGCCATGCGCTGGCGCTACCAGGTTTCGCCGAGGACATGGGGATTTTTCAGGATCTCACGAGTGCGGCACTATCGGGGAGCTGGGGTAGCGAAGTCCTCACCCGATTGACGGGACCTTTGTGGGGCCCCGGTTCTACGATGTGGCGGCCCTGGGCCTTTCTGAGTCTCGCGCTTGACGCCCGCTTGTATGAAGGCAACACGGGACTAAGTCACATTACAAATCTGAGTCTACATGTGGCCGCCGCAACGTTCGCCGCGCTGCTGGTGCGCTTTTGGTTGGGCTCGCTGTGGGCTGCGGTCGTTGTGTTCGCAACGATGCTGCTTCATCCCTGGACAGCTGAAATTACGATGTGGCTCGTGGGGCGGTTTGATGGCTGGGCGACAGCTGGCGTGCTGGCCTCGCTCTATGCGGCTGCTCGAAGCGCGGGCAAGATTGACCGCTGGTTTGCGCTGTCGTTGTTCGCCGCTATCGTGGCGTACACCAGCAAAGAATCCGCGTTGATACTCCCCCCGATGCTGTTACTGATGATGTTGACCAGCAAGGCGGCCGCAGCGCAGGGCGACTTTGCCCGCGCCCCGTCGACCGGTCAACCAGGGCGACGCGGGAACGTGGTTGCATATGCGCGGGAAATTCATTGGCTGCTGCTGCTCGCGCACGTTGGGCTCTGTACGGCCTACTTGCTGTGCCGACGGATTGCGGTGGGTTCGTTGAGTACCAATGTTTACGGCACCGCGCAGGTGCTCGACGTCCTGCAGTTGCTCGACCGCATGGTCCAGCATACGGTTGCTTTCGTTTCAATCGGGGCGCTGGCGCAGATCGCAGCAGTTAGCGTAGCAATCCTTGCCGTCGCCGCGCTTGTCGCGGTATTCGTCGCACGGCAGTGGCTCCGGCTCCTGTTTGCAACGACATGGATACTGATCGTGTTTATCGGAGCCGCGTTGCACTTTAGCGGCATGGTGGGCGCGGGCGACGGCTATCGGCTCTACTACCTTGCAACCTTTGGTTTTGCCCTGATCGTAGGTGTCGCCTTCAGCGTGGCGGAGCCGCACATTGATCAACGTGTTCTGATAGCGCTGATTCTGACATGGGCAGCAAGCCTTGCGATCTGGCAAGACGCCGCCAATCGCCAGTGGTGGGCGGCGGCAAAAGAAATCAAAGCGACCAAGATCGCCATCGCGCGCGAATTGCCCGAGCTATCGAACGACGATTACGCACTTGTGATGCTTCCCGATCCAATTGGCAAAGTTCCTGCATTTCGCAATGCTCAAGGTGCTATCATCCGTGCCGCTGGCGCGCCACCGAATGGTTTCAAGGGCACCGACTTTATGGTCGCGATGATGCCTTTGCAGCTCGCCGAGTGGCATGGGCTGATGCAAATTGACGTCATTCCCATAATTAGCAAGCGTCCAGGCGCACCGCCTCGGCCAACTCGCTACTACTGCAAGGAGTTAGGTCAGCAAACGCTACAGCCACTCGGCTTTTGGCCTGCTGGAACGCTTAGCGCATGGAACGAAACATGGCGCACGCGAACGCGCGTAGCGTGTCCGTCGTTAAAACTCTAGCTCGGCCTTAAGCTTTGCCAGCAAATCCGAATGAGGCCGAACGCGCCATGCGTCGCCGAGCGCGATGTCCCCACCGTATCCTTTTTTCGCCACGCGAATGTACACAGGCATCGTACCGGGATACGCCTTCAGTGTCGCAAGCAGCGCCGAGGCTTCCTTTTCTGCGCTAGCGCCATTGAGCGTAACGACCATCCGTCGTCCGTACTGCTCGCGCGCTTTCTCAATGTCAAAAATTGAGTCGGCAATCACACGCGTCCCGCCGTCGCGATTGTTGGTAACTTTCGCTTCGATGACGACGGGAATGTCTTCTTTGAGCCAGTGCCGATGCACTTCAAACACGGCAGCCGGGATCATGACCTCGCAGATGCTAGTCCGATCGTCGAGCGCCAAAAAGCAAATTCGACCATTGCGTGAATTGATCACACGTACCGCGTTGACGATACCCGCCAGCCGCTGCTTGCTGTCCGACGGTTCAATGCGCGCTAGCGCCATCGTCGTCACCGGTTGCAGATGGTTACGGTACGCGTCGTACGGATGGCCGCTGAGATAAAGCCCTAGCGCTGTCTTTTCGAAAGCGAGCGATTCCAGTAGCTCCCAGGGCCTCGCATCCAGGAGCGGCACATGATTAACGCTCGGTTCATCGCCAAACAAATTGTTCTGCGAGATGTTGGCCTGCGCGCGTTCCGCCTCCGACAACGCCGCAGCGACGCTGGCGAAAGCGCTAGCTCGAATAGTGTGCAGGAGATCGAACGCGCCGCCCTTGATCAACGCTTCCACCGTGCGCCGATTCACCGTTTGCGTATTCACGCGCCGGCAAAAATCGAACAAGTCCCTGAACGGCCCACCTTCCGTTCGAGCGCGAAGAATCTCGATTACTGCGCCTTCGCCAGTGCCCTTTACCGCGCCCAGGCCGTAGCGAATAGTGCGCCGATCGGTCGGCACAAATCGATATTCACCCAAATTCACGTCCGGCGGCTCAAACCTGAGTCCACAAATCGTGCGCGAGTCTTCCAGCAGTTGACGCACCTTGTCGGTGTCGTTCATCACGGCGCTCATGTTGGCGGCCATGAAGGCCGCGGCATGATGCTTCTTAAAGTATGCGGTCTGATACGCCAACAGAGCGTACGCGGCCGAGTGCGACTTGTTAAAGCCGTAGCCCGCGAACTTCTCCATGTCGTCGAACAGCACTTTACTTTGCTGTTCGGTCAAACCGTTACCGGTTGCGCCTTTGTTGAAGATGACGCGGTGCGCTGCCATCTCTTCGGGCTTCTTTTTGCCCATCGCGCGACGCAGCAAGTCCGCTCCACCGAGCGAGTACGCCCCGATGATCTGCGCGGCCTGCATCACCTGTTCCTGATACACCATGATGCCGAAGGTTTCCTCCAGCATCGGCTTCAGGCGATCATCGTAATACTCGGCCTGCTGCGTGCCGTTGCGCCGGGCGATGTAATCCGGAATCAGATCCATCGGGCCCGGGCGGTACAGCGCATTCAGCGCGGTCAAGTCTTCCAGCCGCGAAGGCTTCGTCTTCGCCAGCAAGTCCTTCATCCCCGACGATTCAAACTGGAAAATCGCGACGGTGTTGGCTTCGCGAAACAGCTGATAGACCGACTGATCATCCAGCGGCAAGGTTTGCAGATCAATCTGAAAAGCTGGATCAAGTCGCTTGCAAAAACGCACCGTCCAGTCGAGGATCGTCAGCGTCGTGAGGCCAAGAAAGTCGAACTTGACGAGACCCACCGCCTCCACATCATCCTTGTCGAACTGGCTCACCATCGGCGAGCCCTCGTCTTGCGAATACATCGGGCAAAAGTCGGTCAACTTGCCTGGAGCGATCAGCACACCCCCCGCATGCATACCGACGTTACGCGGCAGACCTTCCACCTGTTCCGCCAGCGCCAGCAGCGCCGCCACGTCTTCTTCCTGCTCCTCACGCTGCACCAGCAAAGGCTCGGCATCACGCGCCACAATCGTGTTGGCGTCCGGCTTGCCTTCGGGACGAGTCAGCGTGATCCATTTGCCCGGCATGAACGGAATCAACTTTGCCACGCCATCGACAAACGTATACGGCATGTCAAGCACGCGACCGCAATCGCGCACCGCCGCTTTCGCCGCCATCGTGCCGAACGTGGCGATCTGCCCCACGCTTTCGCTGCCATACTTCTGACGCACGTAATCGATCACGCGATCACGTCCGTCCTGACAAAAATCGATATCGAAGTCGGGCATCGAAACGCGTTCAGGATTCAGGAAGCGCTCGAACAGCAGGTTGTATTTCAGCGGATCGAGATCAGTGATGCCGAGTGAATACGCGACCAACGAACCTGCGCCCGAACCACGCCCCGGCCCCACAGGCACACCATTACTTTTGGCCCACCCGATAAAGTCCGCCACGATCAGGAAGTAGCCCGGAAAACCCATCTTCAGGATCACACCGATCTCGAATTCACAGCGAGCGACGTAGCGGGGACGCTCGACATCGCGCTGGACTACGTCGGGATAAAGCACGACAAGCCGACCCTCAAGTCCGGTTAGCACTTCGCTCGTCAAATGCGACTCAATCGTGACGCCGTCAGGAATCGGAAATTCCGGCAAATAGTTTTTGCCAAGCGTCAATTCGAGGTTGCAACGCTTTGCAACCGACACCGTATTCGCAATCGCCTGCGGATAGTCGGCAAACTTCTCGACCATCTCGGCCTGCGTCACAAAGCGCTGCTTTTCGGTGAAAACTTTAGGCCGGCGAGAGTCTCCCAGTGTGTAGCCCTCGGCGATACACACACGCGCCTCGTGCGCCTTGTAGTCATCACTCGTCGCGAACTGCATCGGGTGCGTTGCGACGACCGGAATCCGCAATTGGGCGGCGAGCGCAATGCTGCTCTCGACAAAATGATGCTCGTTCTCAAACCCGGCGCGATGAATCTCCATGGCAAAACGATCAGGAAAAGCACTCGCCCAAAACTTTGCTGCGCGTTCAGCGGCTGCGGCTTGCCCATGCCGAAGCGCGATGCCCGTGTCGCCATGCCAACCGCCCGACAGGCAAAACACGCCTTCGGTTTCTGCCGCATCGGCCAGCCAGTCTCGCTTCAATAATGCGCGGCCACGATGCTGATTTTCGCGAAATGCGCGAGTCAGCCAATGGCAAAGCTTGAGATAGCCCGCGTGCGTCTCGGCCAGCAACAACACGCGCGTCGGCTCATGGCTCGAATCAACCGACTCGATCCATGCGTCAATGCCGCAAATCGGCTTGATGCCTTTCGCGCGCGCCGCCTTGTAGAACTTGACGAAACCGAACAAATTATTGAGATCGGTAATCGCCAGCGCCGCCTGATCGTCCTTCGCCGCCAGCGCCACCGCGTCGCTAATGCGCAGCGTCGAATCCACAATGGAATACTCACTGTGCATGCGGAGATGAACAAACGGGGCGGAGGACATTGCTTGATTTTACGGAGCAACGAGCGCATTGCCACGCTTCCGGCTGAGACACCCGCAGGATGGCGCGTTGACGCGCCGAAGGCGGCACTAAAGGCTCGGCAAACCAAATTTCCGCTAGGCTCGTAGTGATACGGTACGAAATCGGCCACCTGCCAAAAAACTTATGACGACTAGAAAAAGAATTGCCGCCGTGTCCGCACTGCTCATCGCTGTGCTTGGCGCGCTAGCCGCGTGCTCGCCCGTTCGGCTGGTCAACGCGCTAACGCCCACGTCTGGCCTGACGAAAACAGCTGATGTCGGCTACCTTCCGGGCAACAATTCACGGCAAAAACTTGACGTCTATCAACCCGCAGGAAGCATCGATACGACAAAGGCGCGGCCCGTCGTGATCTTCTTTTACGGCGGCGCATGGCAAGAAGGCTCGCGTAATGACTACCTGTTCGTTGCCGAGGCGCTGACGCAGCGTGGCTACGTTGTCGTGATTCCCGATTACCGCGTCTATCCCGAGGTGAAGTACCCCGATTTCCTGAGCGACGGTGCGGCGGCCGTGGCTTGGACGACGGCCAATATTGAGCGCTTCGGCGGGGATCGTACGCGCCTGTTTCTGATGGGGCACTCGGCTGGCGCACACATTGCCGCGATGCTCGCGCTCGACCGACGCTATCTCACTGCCCAGAAGGTGCCATTGACGTCCATCAAGGGTCTGATTGGGCTCGCCGGGGCGTACGATTTCTTGCCGCTCACTGAGCCGAACGTGATTGCCTTGTTCGCGACCGAGAAGAATCTCGCGCTGACGCAGCCCATCTCGTACGTCACGCCAGGCAATTCATCAACAACAGCGCCCGTTCTTTTGCTTCATGGTGACGCTGACACCCGCGTCTACCCAAAAAACTCGATTAATCTGACGCGCGAGTTGCGTGCAGTGGGTGCAAACGTTGAGTTTGACCTGTTGCCCGGAGTCAGTCATACATCCATCATCGCGAAATTCACCCGCGTGCTGCGCGGCGACGGCAAAGTCCTGGATCGCGTCGACCAGTTCATTCGCGATAACGCGGGATAACGACGAAGAAGTAGAGCCAGTTGTTACGATTGCACCATGCAGTCCCTCGCCTCCGACAAAACGAACGCGCCGCTCGCCGAGCGTTTACGCCCCAAAACCATCGCCGAAATCGTTGGCCAGCGCCACATGCTGGGCGAGGGTAAGCCGTTGGCGAACGCCATCAAGGCCGGCGTCCCGCACTCGATGATTTTCTGGGGGCCACCGGGGGTCGGCAAGACCACACTCGCTCGCCTCTTGGCAGAGGCGTTCGACGCCGAAATGATCGGTCTCTCCGCCGTGATGGCCGGCGTCAAAGACATCCGCGAAGCCATCGAACGCGCTCAGCTCACGCGCGATCAATTCGGTCGCCGCACCATCATGAGTGTGGACGCGGTACAGCGTTTCAACAAGCGCCAGCAGGACGCGTCTCTCCCGCATGTGGAATCGGGGCTGTTCACCTTCATCGGCGCGACCACCGAGAACCCATCGTTCGAAGTGAATTCGGCGCTGCTTTCGAGGGCGCAGGTTTACGTGCTGGAGCCACTCGACGCCGAAGCGCTGACCGTGATGCTTGCGCGAGCGTTGGCTGCGCTGGGAGCCCCGTATACGCTGGATGACGATGCGAAGCAGTTATTGATTGATTACGCCGACGGCGATGGGCGCAGATTTCTCAATTCCATCGAACAACTTGACGCCACTGTGCGAGCAAGCAAACTGACGCACGTCACGCTCGAAGTAGTCCAAGGCTCAATCACCCGCGCCCGAGCCCGCTTCGACAAAGGCGGTGAGCAGTTCTATGACTTGATCAGCGCGCTGCACAAGAGCGTGCGTGGCTCTGATCCCGACGCCTCGCTGTACTGGTTTTGCCGCATTCTCGAAGGCGGTGCTGACCCGCTTTACCTGGGGCGGCGCATGGTGCGCATGGCCTCCGAAGACATCGGTCTCGCCGATCCTCGTGCGCTCGAAATCACGTTGTCCGCCGTTGCCGCGTTTGAGCGACTGGGCTCGCCAGAAGGAGAGCTCGCACTCGCCGAAGCCTGCGTTTTTCTAGCCGTTGCCGCGAAGAGCAACGCCGTCTACACCGCCTATAAACAAGCCCGAAAAGCCGCCGCCGAAAGTGGCACCCGTCCAGTCCCACTGCGCCTCAGAAATGCCCCCACCAAGCTTATGAAAAACTTGGGCTACGGCGACGGCTACCGCTACGCACACAACGAAGCGGGTGGCTTCGCAGCGGGTGAAACTTACTTCCCGGATGACATGAAGGCAGAGCGATATTACGAACCCGTGGATCGCGGCATGGAGGCGAAAATTAAAGAGAAGCTCGACGTGCTTCGCCAAAGCAACAACAAGTCGTGATTCATTCTGCGACTGCCGCGGCCAACCGGCGCGGCATCATTGCAATGACCGGCGCGATGGCGTCGTTCGTGGTGAACGATGCGCTCGTCAAGTACGTGAGCCAATCGCTCGCGGGAGCGCAGCTGATATTCATTCGCGGGCTGTTTGCTAGCGTGTTGCTGCTGGCAATTGCTCATGCAATGGGACTTTTGGTCGGGCCACGGTCGCGGGCGCGGGAAATTCTGCATCGACCCGTGCTGATCAGGTCTGCGCTCGATGCGGCAGCTACGCTGGTATTTCTTACTGCTTTGTTTCACCTTCCGCTGGCGAATGCCACCGCGATCAATATGGCGACGCCGCTGTTTATTGCGTTGCTCGCGGTGCTGTACATGGGCGAGCGCATTGGCCGGGCGCGCTGGTTCGTGATTGGCCTTGGCTTTGCAGGCGTGCTGCTGATTGTGCAGCCGAGGGCCGACGGGTTCAACGGCTACTCGTTGCTTTGTTTGTTCGGTACCTTGCTACATGCCGGCCGCGATCTGTACACGCGAAAGATTCATGTCGAGATGCCCTCGATTCTGATCACTGTCGGTACGGCCGTGTCGGTGACTGTACTTGCCGGGCTGATTTCGATCGTACAGGGCTGGAAGCCCATGAACCTGTCGCATCTCGGCCTCCTTGCGGCGGCATCGGTGTTTCTCAGCGGCGGGTACTTTCTGCTGATCCGCGCCATGCGGTCCGGGGAGATTTCTCTGGTGGCGCCGTTTCGCTACACCGGGCTGCTAATCGCGCTCGGCATTGGTTTTCTGGTGTGGGGCGAGATTCCGAACGGACTTGCCTGGAGCGGGATCGCCTTGCTCGTAGGCGCTGGTTTGTTCATGCTGTTGAGTGACCGGGCGAGCCGACGTGACGCGCTCGAAGCAGCGCCCGAGTAAGCCTCTTTCGCGGCGCGCGAATGGCTTGCTGAGGTCTTGAAACCCTCTCTAGCGCCCTCATATCCATTTAGAAACCACAACACATGCACGGCCATTGTGCCGACGGATCACGACATCATGAGCAAACAAACCTTATCCTTTCAAGCCGAAGTCGCACAACTGTTGCACCTCGTCACCCATTCGCTGTATTCCAATAAGGAAATCTTCCTGCGCGAGCTGATCTCGAATGCGTCTGACGCCTGCGACAAGCTTCGTTTTGAGGCGCTGGCCAATGCCGCCTTGTGGGAAGACACTCCGAATCTTGAAGTGCGTGTTTCGTTCGACAAAGACGCGAAAACGCTGACCATCACCGACAACGGCATTGGCCTTAGTGAGCAGGAAGCGATTGACAATCTGGGCACGATCGCCAAGAGCGGCACGCGGGACTTCGTGTCGAAGCTTGAAGCTTCGCAAAAGGCGGACGCCAAGGAGCAGGGCTCGCTGATCGGGCAGTTTGGCGTGGGCTTTTATTCGGGCTTTATGGTCGCCGACAAGATCACGGTGGAATCGCGCAAAGCGGGCGCAGCAGCGGATGCTGGCGTACGCTGGGTGAGCGCGGGCACGGGCGAGTTTGACGTCGAAACCATTGATCGCGCCGCGCGCGGCACCAGCGTGATCCTGCATCTGCGCGACGACGCGATGGACTACGCCAACGGCTGG
>JBBRVM010000059.1:0-11925 GCA_038246865.1 Burkholderiales bacterium | reverse complement strand
TCAGACAGCCGATCAGTACCCGTAGGATGATCATGGCGCGTTTTGACGCAGGCGACGCCTGCATCGTCACAAGCGGCAGCGATACGTGCATCGTCCGTTGCGACCAGCACGCGGGTTGCGCCGGATTGCATTGCCCGTTCAGCAACCCGCACCACCATCGGTTTGCCGTTCAAATCAATGAGCGGCTTACCGGGAAATCGCGTGGATGCGTAGCGGGCTGGAATGACGACGATAAAGCTCATCGTGTCATGCCAATGCTTCGGCCTCTTCCGGGGACATGGGTCGCGCCTCTTCTTCAAGCATCACCGGAATACCGTCACGAATCGGGTAGGCCAGACGCACCGATTTGGAGATCAGCTCCTGATTTTTTTTATCGTAAATCAGCGGCCCTTTGGTGACCGGGCAGACGAGAATTTCAAGCAGTTTGGGGTCCATCATTCAATTCTTGCGCATTTACGTTCATGGGCACCGGCAGAGGGGCGTAAATTGCGCTCGCGTCACGTACCAGCAGCAATAATTTGCGCTTGGTTTCCGGAGCAAAATGCACTGACAGCGGCACCACCCACATGCGCCGATCCGCAAAGCTGCGGCACTTGGCGGCGTCTTTTTCGGTCATCAGTATCGCGCGCTCACCAATCGCGTCGAAGTCAGAAGAGCGGAAGTTGTAGTGATCCGAAAAGCCGAACAACTGGCCCGGCACACCCGCACGCTGAAGCGCGTCGTAGAACTGCCGGGGGTTGGCTATGCCAGCCACAATCGCGGGCCGCGACTGCGCGAACGTAGCGAGCGGTGTTTTGCGACCGGGCTCGACCAGCGCGTACGCCTCTCCGAGCTTGCGCCGCACCACGTGATGATTCCCGTCCTTGTAGCCGCCGCTCGGCGTCACCCACGACGGCATGAGCCGCAAGTTGCATTCGCGCGCCCGCGAACGCGGTTCGCGTAGCGGGCCTGCGGGCATGAGCCTGCCGTTACCGTAGCGACGCTCGGCGCTGATGACTTCAACCTCAATATCGCGCATCAGGGCGTAATGTTGAAGCGCGTCGTCGGCGACCAGAATATCGACCTCAGGATGTTGCTCCAGGAGCGACGTCGCGGCAGCAACGCGATCTGCGCACACGACGACCGGCACGCCGAGCGCAAAGTGCAATAGCGGCTCGTCGCCCACGTCCGACGCGATGGAGCGCACGGTGACGCTTCGCGGTTGTTTCGGGCTCACGGGATAGCCGCGACTGATGATGCCGGGGCGGTAGCCTGCTTGCTGCAAGCAACGAACAATGGCCTGTACCACCGGGGTTTTTCCAGCACCGCCAACGACGATATTACCGACCACCAGCACCGGAACCCCGGGATGGGTTCGCGCCAAAATGCCCCGACTGTAGAGCTCACGACGAACCGCGATCACTGCGCCATGAAGCGCAGAGAACGGCATCAGCAGATAGGTCAACGGCGTTGCCGTTTTTGCCCACCACGTCTTTTCAAGCAGCGCGGAAAACATTTGCAGTTTTTTTGCTGGAAATGAGAGTGATGTCGCTCAGCGGCTGGCGCGGCTATTTGCCTGGCGCGGTAGGTGTCTGCGTCGCGAAAGTAATGTTCGGGTACTGTGCGAGTCGCGCCGCTTCCATCACATAAACGACGTCCTGATGCTTCGCGGCCGCGTCGGCGTTGATGATAATCACGGGATCGGCGACGCCAGCGGCAGATTCTTTCAACGCTTGTGCTAGCGCAGCAACGTTCGTGAACGTGAACACCTGTTTGTTGATCGCGTACTTGCCTGCCGCGTCGATGCCAACGTTCACTTCTTTCGGCCGCTGGGTCTGCTTCTCGGCGTCCGCCTCAGGCAGTGAAATTTTCAGCTCGGTGAACTTGCTATACGTCGTCGATGCCATCAAAAAGATGAGCACGACGAGCAGCACGTCGATCAACGGAATGAAGTTGATCTCGGGCTCTTCACGGAACCGGCCTCTTCGGAAGTTCACTTGGTGCGGTCTCCGTGCAGGATATCAATCAGACGCGTCGCCTGTTGCTCCATCTCGATTAACAGCGAATCCACTTTGCCCCGGAAGTAACGGTAGAACATCAGGGTTGGCACGGCCACAATGATTCCCATCGCGGTGTTGTAGAGCGCCACCGAAATCCCGTTCGCCAGACGCGCCGGATCCACGCCAGCCGAGCCGGTGCTGCCAAAAATTTCGATCATCCCGATGATGGTGCCCAACAAGCCCATGAGCGGTGCCGCGGCAGAAATAGTGCCGATTGCATTCAGGTATTTCTCAAGCCCGTAGCCAACGACGCTTCCGGTCTCCTCAATCGCCTCTTTTACGACGGGGCGCGGTGCCTTGATATTGGCCAGCCCTGCCGCCAGAATTTGCCCCATGGGGCCCTGCCCAGCGGTCAGATCAACCAGTTCCTGCGTCAGACCTTTTTTGCGGTACTCGGCGATAACTTTATCGACGAGCCCCGGCGGAATAATTTGCGCGCGCCGCAACGTCCACAACCGCTCAATAATGAGCGCCAGCGCGACTATAGATACGAAGATGAGCGGCCAAATCGGCCAGCCCGCCGCCTTGATAATGTCCCACATTCAGCGAAGTCTCGGTAGGTGAAATTGGTTAGCAGTGTAACGCGGCGGGTGCTTTGTCGTTCGTCTACTACGCGTCACCACCGTTCTCGTTTTCGGGAACAGCTTTTTTGTGAACGCCTTATTTCATTGGGGCTAGCTCCATAATATGCGTCAAGTCAACAATCAGCATAAATTGACGCCAGCCCCAATAGAAACCTCGTTTCAGAAAAAAGCTGATTGGGAAAAATTACGCCGAAGCGCTGCGTTCGTGCCGAACCTTCGGGCACGACCATCGCTCTGCTTATCGACGGTGAAAACTTTTTCACCGATCAGGGTTCAGGTTTCATTTTTAGCCAGGGATAACGCCACGCGAAACCCAATATTCAGGCCGGAAAAACTTGGGGGAGCCCAATTGCGATATGAGGAGGCGGCTTCTTCGACGTTGTCGCACCATGCACCGCCACGTACAGCAACTCCGTCGGATCCGCGCCAATTAGAAGCATGGTGCCATTCTTTGCGTGAATGAACGCGATGCGACAGATCTACTCCATCAAGTGCGAAGCCAGTATCCGTCCACTCGGCGACGTTGCCCGACAAATCAAAAAGCTCAGCGCCACTGGATCGGTATAAGCCAACCGCAACAGGCCAACCCAAACTGTTATTTACGTTGGCGCAAAACAGCGCTTCGTTCTCATCGTCGCCCGATGGCCAGCGAAGCGCAGCAAGGCCGCCGCTGTTATTCATGCAACGTGCCGCCCGCTCCCACTGCGTCTCCGTGGGCAGACACACGGCATATTCTGATAAAGACGCAGCTTTCAGAGACTGTTGAAGAACACGGCCCAACCAACGAGCATACGCACGCGCTTCAAACCAGCAAACACCATTGATGGGGCGACTGTAATGCTTGCACTGGGTTAACCACGAAAGAGGTGACTCGCGCTCCGATATCGGGCGGTTAGTGGACCAAAGAAGCGGATTCTTGTCCTGCATACGCTTGTCGTAATCCCCGTTTAACCATCGCAGGCCGTCGGCATCCCACAAGGAAGCGTCGGTATAACCGCCGCCTTCTACAAATTGGCCAAACTGCGCGGCGGTGGTAGCGTAGCGAGAAATGTAGAACGGTTGTCCGATTCGGACAGTGCGCGGTGGGTTGTCGATCTCAGCCTCATGCCCCATCGTGAATTCACCCGCAGGGATGCGGACGAAACCGGGGATGGGTTCGTCCGCTTGGGACAGCATTCGCTTCGCAGGTAAATGCCACCGCGAAGCATCAAAGCGAGGATCACCGATGAGGCCCAGCGCATCTGCCGCCTCCCCTCGAAGCTCAATCGGGGGCTTGCCGTCGGCGGGCGCGGTAACGAGTTCGAGGCAGCGGTCACGCAGCTTCTGCAAGGGTGCTTCCAACGCACGATCCGTCCCGCAACTCGGCCCCGTCTCACCAAAAGCGCTGGCCCACGCGATAACGAAATGAAGTGTGATGAAATCAGGTGTGTTTCTATTTTTCGCGGAAATTACGTTTGGATCAGCAGCTGCAGGCTCACGCACAGGCGGACTGAGTACCTGTTCAACAGCGTACGCAAGAACCTGCGGATCGTCGCGAAGGCGTACTAACGCCATGCTCAACATCGGTCGATACCACTGCGGCTGGCGAAAAAGCAGCGCCATAGCAGCGCGAATGAATTCATGCGCGGATTCCGCCATCGAATGCAACCCACCCGCTGCCAAAAAGTCTCTCAATTGCGCGTGCAACAGGTAACGAGGGCCGTCTGAATCGGTCGTAGCGTGCAAAAAACCCGAACGTTCTGCTAACCACTTGACTACAGTGCGAGCACGAACTGGCATGTCATCTGGCATCGCATCGTCCAACCAATTCACGAGTCTTTCTTGCGTCAGCAATCCAGCGAACGCGTTTGACGAAATGGGGATTTCGCTGCGGTAAAAGTCAAGCAACGTTTCCTGTGCTTGTAACTCCTGCAGAGCACCGCGCTCCAAACATTGGCGCAGGATTGATCGGCCATGTCTGTCTGTCTCGAAGAGCCTTCGGAATCCGACAACGTCGTTGTTTTTGCGCTTCGGATCCCATTTCTCAAGCATCAGCGAAACGACACCATCGAACAAGTCATGACGTGTTGGTGGTAGAGGGGTGTCCGAATTAGCAGCAGTGCTGCCTTCCGCCAGCATGCAGACGTAGGTGAGGAGCATCGGCTCGGTCATGAGTTTGGCTAGCCCCGTTTGGTCAGCGCTTGCGCCGCTTCGGGTAGCCTGCAATTGCCTGATGAGCGCGTCGCCGGTTTCCGGCGATTTGTCTCGCTGCTTGAACCATTTTCCAATCAACTCATCCTGTTGCGCTGGCGTGAATTCGGCGAGTACGACTCGCTTGAACCGGTCTTTTGCGAATTGCTCGGTGTAGGCATAGGGGCGGCTGGTGATGAGGACGCGATGGCCGGTTTGTCGCCGTTCTCGTTCGATCAAAAAACGACGCACGCAATCGACGACTTCTTCGCGTTCGCCCTGCGGCACTTCGTCTAACGCGTCGAACAGGATGACGCCGGGAGCGGCGTCGAGCCTGTCGATAACCGCTTCAGCGATAGCCATTGACTGTGTTTCGTCGCACCTAACCTTGTCGCGAATATCTTTGCGAAGTGCGCACTCAACGCGCTCGCCGATCGGCACTTCCCCCTGCGCCAACGATTGCAACCGAAGCGAGGGCAGGCGAAGCATGAGCCACGGCGTAGCCCTTTTCGCTATCGCCCCTACCCAAACATTGACGGCCGTGGATTTACCAAACCCGCTGGGTGCGGTGAGCACCAAGCGCTGCATCGCTAGGTCATCAGAATTCAGGCAGTCTTGAAGCGGAACGCGACGCGACTCTCGATCAAGGTTCGCCGATTTTTTGTCAGTTTTGGCTTCGTCAATGACCCATACGTCCGGTGGGACATAGGTGTCATCGGCGAATGCTTTTTCGCGGCTTTCGCCGACAGGATTGACTGCAGCCAGCGTAAGGCCCTCGCACTCCTTGGCGGTTTGCCGGTAATAAAGAGCGACTAATTGGTCAGCGCTCTGCCCGCCAAAGCGATTGTTCTGAATGGCGATTGGCCCGCTCACTGGGCCATAGACGGCACCGATGTTCATTGTCATCGCCTACGTGCCCTCGCCGCCAGCGCGACCGAAGTAATTGTTTTGCGTTTCAATCGAACCTGCTACGTTACCGTGGACGACACCAATGTTGAACATGGGCACAGCGCCTGGCGGCGAGCTGGCAGAAGCATTGGCCGTTCCACGCACTACACGCTGATGCAGCGCATAAGACGCCAACCCATGCTCCAGCGCGTAACGTACAAAATCTGCTGCATTGCGAGCGGCGATTTGTTGGTCGCGGTCTTTCTGTCCCGGCACGGAGTTTTTGTCATAACCCCAATCACAGTTGGCTTTGATGAGCAGCCAGTCGCATTTGCGTTCGACGGCGGCGTCGACCATGCCCCGGCCTTCCATTTCGCCGCCGATGGCGTCGGGATAGGCGTTGACCAGTCGATTGCGTTCGTCCAACTTGTCAACGAGTTTTGGCAGCGAAAGCACGGTACCAATACGGAGCTTGCCTCGCGTCGCAGCGGTGTCGCGATAGGGGTTGCACGAAAAATTTCCGAAGATGTTGCGCAACGCATCATTGTGTTCAAACGAAGCGCCACGCGGCTCGGTGCCGTTTTTGTCGCTCAGCTTTTCATGCGCGGCGTCAATCAGTGGGTCGGCCACCAAAATGTCACCGATAGAGTGTGTTGTTAGGTCGGCTCCCCAAGCGATACCGACCGCGATCAAGAGCGTCGGCTGCCACGCATCCATCGCAGCACGGGCGGATTTTCCGGCGGGCAAATCGGCCATTGCGCTGCGCGCGTGCACCACCCGCGCGCCGGCAATCTCACCGCAATCCCAATAAGTTCGTTCGCCGTTGGGCTGCGCTCCGCCCGACACTCCAAACGCTCGCCAAACCTCCTGCGTTTCAAATTCGTTGACTGTGAAGAGGACGATGTCTGCGGTATTAGTCATTCGTTCGAGGTAAGAAGTGTTGCTATTTGTCAGTGGCAAGCCGCCGTATCGCCTCCGTCAACACCCGCGCGTCTTGCTGATCTTTTGGCCGTAATCCCTGCTTGGTTTTCAGTAAGCCTTCGAGATCAAGCAGCGGCACGGCAACTCCGTCGATTTCGCGACGGATGATGTGTGATTTCATCGCGTCCCACGAATAGCCCGCGATGGACGGCATGACATCAATCGTAATCTCGTCGTTGATACGGATGGCGTAGCGACTGTCGTTGGCGAAAACATCCGTCTCGGTCGCGAGTTCGCGAGCGGCGCCGTCGGGTAACCGTGATAGTGCAGCGACCCAACGCGTGGCGTTTTCCGCCGTTGCATCGACCAGAATATCGATGTCTTCAGAGAATCGATTGAAGCCATGCGCGGCGATTGCGTAACCGCCAACCAACGTAAATTCAGCACCCGCTTCGTCCAGATACTTGACGACCCGCAGCACATCCTGCCATGTCGCCGGTCGGGTGTATTCGGTCATGCGGGTGGCAGCTTAACGTCAACGGCAATTTTCGCGTTCGCGACCATCGCGTCAACTGTCCAGCGCAGGCGATCAGCGTCCATCTCTCCATGCGAGTGATAGATGAATACTCCCTTCGGTGCACGTGTGACGTAGCCCGCCATTGCGGTCATCCGCGCACGGTCATCGCTCGTCATGGCTTGACCATCACGCTCGCGACGTTTGCCGATGTTGCGGCTGATGGGTTGCTGATCGACGGTGCTGCTCATTGCCGGATTATCGCGTGTTTTCTGCGCTGTCCGGGCTTCCAACCATCCCGGACGCCCTACGACGGCTTCCAGCCATCTTTCAACGTTACCGCACGATTGAACACCAGCGCGCCGGGTTTTGAGTCGACGCGATCTGGCGTGAAATAGCCGTTGCGCTCGAACTGGTAGCTCTCGTCGGCCTTCGCGTTCGCGAGCGATGGTTCGAGCCAGGCAGTGACTGATTTCAGTGAATGCGGATTGAGATACGTTCGATAATCGCCTTCGCCCGAATCCGGATTTTCTACGTTGAACAGACGGTCATACAGACGCACTTCGGCCTGAATCCCGTCGCCCTTGCTGACCCAGTGAATCGCACCTTTGACGTTGCGACCGCCGGTGCCGCTCTTGGTCGCCGGATCGTAGGTTGCGTAGATCGTCGTGACGTTGCCCAAAGCATTTTTCTCGATCCGCTCGCACCTGATGATGAAAGCGTGGCGGAGGCGCACCTCGGTGCCGGGCGCTAAACGGAAGAATCCTTTGACCGGGTGCTCCATGAAATCTTCACGCTCGATGAACACTTCGCGCGCAAATTTGAAGCTGCGACGACCTCCGTTTTCATCATGAGGATTGACTGGCGCGGAGCATTCTTCGGTCTTGCCTTCGGGATAGTTTTCGATCATCACGCGAACCGGATCAAGCACCGCCATCGCGCGTGAAGCCGTAGCGTCGAGATCATCACGCAATGCGCGCTCAAGGTCGGCCATGTCGATCCACTGATGGGCTTTCGATACACCGGCACGTTCAGCAAACAGCCGGATCGATCCCGGCGTGAAACCGCGCCGACGCAGACCCGCAAGGGTCATCATGCGCGGGTCGTCCCAGCCGTTCACGAGGCCGGTTTCGACCAGCTCCAGTAGCTTGCGTTTGCTCATCACGGTGTAGCTCAGATTCAGCCGCGAAAATTCGATCTGCTGCGGGCTTGGCGCCGGTAGTTTGCCGGTTTCAACCAGGCGCTCCAGCACCCAGTCGTAGAGCGGGCGATGGGCTTCAAATTCGAGCGTGCACAGCGAATGCGTGATGCGCTCGATCGCATCACTGATGCAATGCGTGTAGTCATACAGCGGGTACACGCACCACGCCCCACCCGTGCGGTGATGTTCGGTGTGCCGAATGCGATAAATCGCGGGATCGCGCAGGTTGATGTTAGGCGAGGCCATGTCGATTTTAAGACGCACAATATGCGCACCATCCGCATGCAGACCGCGCCTCATCTCATCGAAGAGGCGCAGGTTTTCGGAAGCCGAGCGATCACGGAAGGGTGAGTTTTTTCCGGGCTCGACTAGCGTTCCGCGATTGGTGCGAATTTCGTCAGCGGATTGGCTGTCCACATAGGTCAGCCCACGCTCGATGAAATGCTGCGCGAATTCGTAGAGCTTGCCGAAATAGTCACTCGCATAATAAAGATTGTTCGTAAACGAAAAGCCCAACCACTCGACCATTTCCTTGATCGACTCTTCGTATTCAACCTCTTCCTTGACCGGATTGGTGTCATCGAAACGCAGATGGCAAACACCCGCGTAGTCCTTGGCCAGACCGAAGTTCAGGCAAATTGATTTGGCGTGACCAATGTGCAGATAACCGTTCGGCTCCGGCGGAAAGCGCGTGACGACTTTGCCGCCGTGTTTGCCGCTCAGCTGGTCGGCATCGATAATCTGTCGAATGAAGTTTGAAGGTGATTTGTGTTCACCATTGCCATCAACTGCCTTGCTCTTTGCGTCAGTTTTAGCGTCGTTGGCTGCGCCCGTGGTGACCGAACACATTAGGGGTTGGACAATATATATTTTTGGGGTTGCACATTTTAACGAAGCGCGTTTTTAACCACAGATGCCCCTGTTATCAAGCGTTGGAACCCGTATGCGGTGCACCGATAGGTGCGGCGCGCTGTTTCGAAGCGAGAAAGTTGCCCACATCGACTGTGGATAACTCGCCTGATAACTCCCCCGACAGCGCTCAAACCCGCATGCAATCATCATCTCCTCTTTTGCTCGCTGACTGGACTGCAAAAAAGTAAACTCGATCAAGCACTTGCAACGCATCCTGTGCGTTTGCCGCCGATGACAACGGTCTCTTGCCAGGACAATTCTTAACCACATTTTTAGTCCCGAAAATCTTTATGTCTTGGACAGACAACGCCGAAAACCAAAACACCAGCAGCACTGATCCGATTTCGGTATCGGTCTTGTTGCAACGCGCAAAGTCAGCACTGGAGCGCGCGCTGCCGCTGTGCTGGGTGACCGGTGAAATTTCGGGTTTCCGGCGCGCCGCCTCAGGCCATTGCTATTTCGATTTGAAAGACGATTCGGCGCAGATTGCCTGTGTGCTCTATCGCAATCGGGCCGCGCTGGTGGGTTTTGAACTGAAAGACGGCGCGCAGGTTGAGCTGCGCTTGCGTCCCGCGATTTACGAGCCGCGTGGGAGCTTGCAGTTTGCCGTTGAGCAGGCGCGGCTAGCAGGTGTTGGTCAGTTGTACGAAGCGTTTCTGCGACTGAAAGCAAAACTGTTTGCCGAGGGCCTGTTCGACGACGACAAGAAGCGTGCGCTGCCCGCCTTCCCGCAACGCATCGGCCTCATCACATCGACCAAAGCTGCGGCGCTTGCCGACATGCTGCGCATATTGCGTGATCGCTGGCCGCGCGCTGGCGTGATCGTCTACCCGGCGAGCGTTCAGGGCGTCAACGCGCCACGTGAGTTGTTGGCCGCGCTGGCAGCGGCGAACACGCGCAAGGAGTGCGATGTGCTTATCGTCGGTCGCGGCGGCGGCAGTATTGAGGATTTGTGGGCCTTTAACGATGAGGCGCTGACGCGGGCCGTGGCTGCGTCCACGCTTCCCATCGTATGCGCCGTGGGTCATGAAACCGATTTCTCTTTATGTGATTTTGCGGCGGACATGCGCGCGCCTACGCCAACGGCCGCAGCCGCCCTGGTGACGCCGGAGCGTGACGCCATCGCCGCGCTTGTCCAGGATATCGCTGAACGTGCGACTGATGCGTTGCGCCATCGCCTGGATCGCCTGGGCGAACGGCTGGATCGCGCCAATGATCGCCTACGCAACTCAAGTGCGGTCATCGCCCCTTGGCGCGAGACGCTATTGCGGCTGCGATCAAGGCTGCAACGGGCCGCAACTCTTGCTGCGCACCGGCAACAGGCAAGGCTTGCGTTATCCCGGCAGCGTCTTGCCGGCGCCATGCAACGCAAACCCGCTGCTGGCGCGAGCGTCGAGGCGATGAACCACCGCCTCGCAGCCGCAATAACGAGCCTGATCTCGGCGCGGGAAGCACGCCTTGCTGCCGCCTCCCAGGCACTGGATTTGCTTAACCCAGCCCACGTACTTGATCGAGGTTATGCCCTTGTTTTCAACGTTGCGGGAATTCCGGTGACCGATGCGGCGACAGTCCCTGTGGGCTCACGCATGCGGATTCGCTTCCAGCGCGGTGCGGCCGAAGCAACAGTTACTGCAACCAGCGACGGCGACCAATAGCCCGAACCGCCTCAAAACGCGGTGACGCTAAGTGAAGGCGGCGTTTCAGAAACGCTGATCTGGTTGCACCGAGCAAAGCAATCCTGCGGAAACTTAGAGTCGTCGTATGTCGCTATTGCGGCAATAATGCCATTGACATAAACTCCAGCGCTGGCTCTCCTACACGGTTTCGATATGGCAAAGATGATGGTCACAAAGCTTTGGGTGCCTTTGGTACCGCTCGCATCCGCAGCGGCGTTCGCGCTGTTGTCCGCCACAACAGCGCACGCGGCCTGTCCGTTCAATGTTTCGGGTGATGCAGTGAGCGACTCACTTCGCGACGGCTTGCTGCTCGTGCGTTATGCACAGGGTCTGCGCGGTTCAGCGCTGGTGGCCGGAACTACGGCAGCTTCGCCCGCCGTCGAGAACTTAATTGTCGCCAATACGGCGGGGCTTGATGTCAACGGCAATGGCGTATTTGATATCGGCGATGCCGCCATCATTGCACGCAGTGTATTTGGCTTTAGCTATCAGTCGTGGATGCCCGACGGTCAGGCGGGTGCCTATGCGACGCGGACCTCCCCCGCGCTGGTCAAGACGTTTGTGGATGCTGGTTGTGCCGCACCGGTGTTCGTTGCACCGACGACAACCGACGCCACTGACGCTTCGCGTTTCCTCATTCAATCGACGTTTGGGCCAAGTCGTTCAGATATCGCAGCCTTCCTCACCTTGGGTGCCAATCAGTCAGCCCGATCCAACGTCTGGATCGCGAATCAGCTTACGACGCCGCGCAGCGGATCGCACTTTCAGTATCTGGTGGACCGCAAGGCGGAATACGTAGCTGGTGCGGCACCGGACTACACATTCGGCAACAACATTACGCGTGAGTCATTCTGGGGACAGGCTCTGACCAGTCCGGACCAGCTGCGGCAGCGACTTGGCCTGGCACTATCGGAAGTGCTGGTGGTCTCCGAGTACGGCGGGTCCAACGATCCCTACGAACTCGCGGCCTATCTGGACCTGCTCGCCGACAACGCATTTACCAACTATCGCGATCTGCTCT
>JBBRVM010000058.1:0-12006 GCA_038246865.1 Burkholderiales bacterium | reverse complement strand
CCGCCTGGTCCACGTGTGCCGATTAACGTGAACAACCGTACGTTGGCCGAATTGAGCGACTGCGTATCGGATGTGGCATCTGGAAGCGCGAGTTAGGTATGTCTCGCCCGCGCTAACCAGTAGATGTCGTATGCTAATAGCATAGGTTTTCGGATAACATTGCTAACGGGGAGGAGACATTGATCAATTTAGGGAAACGCCCATGAACAGTTACTGCAGACGCAACTTCGTCGTCGCCACTCTGGTGACAGCACTCGGGGGGGGAGCGGCGTTCGCTGCCTCAACCCCACCGAGTGAGTCCTTTAAGGTGCTTTGCGAAGGCACAAACACGCTGCCTCCCGTTTATGTAGCCTACATCGCGGATGGCCCATTCGAGCGTTTGAACGTCGTTCGTGACGAAAAGAGCGGTCAGCTACGCGGTCGCTACGTCCCCGTTGAGCAACCAGAGATTGACGGCATCTGCGCCAAGGGGCAAGCTGTTTCAGCAGCACCCAAGCCGCGCACTGCCGACGGTGATCAGGCTAAGGTGTGGACGGAGTATTCGCTCCCGAGCTCTTTCACTATCGCGACGTATTACGGAATCATCTTCGGTAACTTCTGGGTGCCGGGCGATATGCCTTCGGGCCATGAGGCGCATTTGGCGTCATACAACCTATACGGCAACTACTTTCGCATTTCCACAGGCGGCGCGCACTTCGTGAATTCGATGCTCACGCAGGCTAACTGGACCTCGAACCACACGGGCATGGGGATGATATTTGGTGGCGACGTCGCTGGCGTAGGCAGCAGCGGTGGCGCAACGTGTACGCCTTTCTCCGCGGTCACTGAATCGTGGCACACTTTGACGGCGTCTTCGCCGTTCAGTATCACTTGGCGCTTTGGGCAAAGTTCAAATACTTGTTCTCCAGACTTCTATGTCGACAACCAGACATTCACGGTTCTTAGCGGCGCGAATGTGCAGCAAAGAAGCACTTTTTATCTCTACAACTACGGCAGTTCAACGCCGTTTTTCCAAGCGCCGATTGCCGACAGCACGGGGAACGCCTTTCAACCGGGTTACGCCGGCATAGCGTTTCTCGTAGCCACCGGAGTGACAAGCCTTCCTACAAGCGAATACTGGACGCTGTCCTTCACAAATGTCACCCAATGGACTCAGCCATGAACCGCAAAGTGATTTTTATCGTAGCTCGCCTGAGAAGCCTTTTGGCGTCGATGATTCTATTGGCGTTCAGTACCTTGGCGTTCGCGCAGCCGGCCCCTACGCCAATATCGGGCGTAGCGTTTGATCCGCCTAACCCTAAGGTGTACGAACCGTTTACCGTCGCCGTCACGTTCAGCAAACCTTACTGCATCGCAGACGCGCCGCAGTTTTCACGAGGGCGATTGACCGGCAACGCACTTTTATTATCGCTTTCGCATTTGGGTGATGGCCCGTGCGCATTGCAGCGTACGTTCGTGGTGCCAGGATTGCCCGAGGGCACATTTGAAGTCACTGTGGCTGTATCAGGCACGTACGTAGAGCCGACATTCAACCGACGCGAAACGATTGTTGTTGAACGGGGCACCTTTCAGCTCATCGTTGATCCCGCAGCGCAGTACAACAAAGGCGTTGTTTACACAACGCAATTTGGCGATGCGTACGTTCTTGACCTTGCGCCGACGGGGCCCGTGAGGACGGTGTTCGAGGTCACCATGGTGACGGGAAGGGAAGATCCAGAATTCATGGTGTACACCGGCGTGAGGCTAGGGCGCATTGGCGTACCCAGCGCGGCTGTCGCTCTTTGGCAGTTGCGATACCCGAGTCCGCTGAAAGGCGGCTTTGTGACAACGAATTACGCGGAGTACACGCGCCTCATTACCCAAGGCTTCAACCCGATGGGAGGCGAGCCTTTGTTTGTGCTGCCCCTTCACAACGGAGCGTGCCCCCTTGGCGCATTGCCTGTCTACCGACTTTTCAACCCCAAAGTCCCCGCTCACCGCTACGTTTCGAGTTTTGACACGTACAGCGTACTGGCCGCGAATGGATTTGTGGGTGAGGGCATCGTATTCTGCGCGCCGCGTCCGTAACCGCCTGACTTCCGCCTTAATCAAATGCGGGTAGAACAACGGTTCATGGCTGTGTTTGCTTGAGGGCAGCGGCGCTGCGTGGCCTTTGCCACAGCGGTAGACCTGATCAGCGTCGGCTGCTTGAGGCGGTCTATGGCAACGGGTGATCGCGCACAGTAGCGCAGCAGGGCGGGAGCTCAAGCCCTGCGCGGTCGGTGGCTTCGATACGCAACCCGGCCCAACGGTTCGTATTTTCCACGTTTGGCTATTTTCGGATGGCGCGCATTCTGGTTCGCGCCCTACCCGTCCGCGGGCGAGCGTCG
The DNA here is from genome assembly GCA_038246865.1 of Burkholderiales bacterium. Taxonomy (GTDB): domain Bacteria; phylum Pseudomonadota; class Gammaproteobacteria; order Burkholderiales; family Casimicrobiaceae; genus Casimicrobium. The sequence continues at coordinate 9,637 of JBBRVM010000058.1, read as the reverse complement.
CAACCTTGCTAACCTTCGCCCCATGACCCAAACCGCCCTAGAAATACTCAAAACCACTTTCGGCTACTCAAGCTTTCGCGGCCCGCAGGCCGACATCATTGATCACGTTGCCTCCGGGCACGATGCGCTTGTGCTTATGCCTACTGGCGGCGGCAAATCGCTGTGCTACCAAATCCCCGCGCTGTTGCGGCCCGGTCTCGCGATTGTGGTGTCGCCGCTCATCGCGCTCATGCAGGATCAGGTGGACGCGCTCACTGAGCTGGGCGTTGCCTCGGCGTTTTTGAACTCGTCGTTATCTGCGATCGAGGCGACCAAGGTCGAGCGGCAGTTTATGACGGGCGAAATCAAGCTCCTCTACGTCGCGCCCGAGCGGCTCATGATGGAGAGTTTTTTGAAGCTTCTCGACCTGCTGCATGATCGCAATCAACTCGCGCTGTTCGCCATTGACGAGGCACACTGCGTATCGCAGTGGGGCCATGACTTTCGCTCGGATTACTTGCAGTTGGCCGTTCTCGCAGATCGCTTTCCCGGCGTGCCGCGCGTTGCATTGACCGCCACCGCTGATGCGTTAACGCGCACCGAAATTCGCCTGCGGCTCAAACTCGACGACGCACGTGAATTCGTGTCCAGCTTTGATCGCCCGAACATCCGCTACACCATCACCGCGCGCGGCGACGAGCGCGAACAGCTGCTCGCTTTCCTTGCAGCGCACGAGGGCGAGGCGGGCATCGTCTACTGCCTGTCGCGAAAAAAAGTGGAATCCACGTCGGAGTGGCTGACTGAAAAGGGCGTCAAGGCGCTGCCGTACCACGCCGGTATGGACGCCGAAGCGCGGCGCAAAAATCAGTCCCGTTTTTTGCGCGAACCAGGCCTCATCATGGTCGCCACCATCGCATTCGGCATGGGCATCGACAAACCCGACGTGCGCTTCGTCGTGCATCTCGATTTGCCAAAAAGTGTGGAGAGCTACTACCAGGAAACGGGCCGCGCCGGACGCGACGGCGACGCCGCTGAAGCGCTCATGGTGTACGGCCTGACCGACGTCGTGCAGCAGCTCCGATTCATCGACGCCAGCGGTGCCGGCGACGACTTCAAACGCACCGGGCGCGTCAAGCTTGATGCGCTGCTCGGCCTTTGCGAAACCACCGCCTGTCGACGCGGTCGGCTGCTCGCCTACTTCGGCGAAAACAAGCCGGACGGCTACGCCTGCGGCAACTGCGACACCTGCTTAAGCCCGCCAAAAACATGGGACGCGACGGAGCAGGTCGGCATGGCGCTGGCCGCGATTGAGGCCACGGGCCAGTGCTACGGCGCGACCTACGTCATCGAAGTGTTGCGCGGCCTCAGTACCACGCAAATCCGCACTCGGGGGCACGATCAATCCGACGTTCACGGCATCGGCACAGCGTTTGACGACCCCGCGTGGAGAAACGTCATCCGTCAGGTCGTCACGCTCGGCTGGGCGGAGATCGACGTCACGAATTACGGCGCCCTGCGCTTAACATCTGCCGCCGCGCCTGTGATGCGCGGCGAGGTCACCGCGATGCTCAGGAAGCTTGCCGAAGTCAAAACTTTCGGAAGCGCGGCGAAAGTGGTGCCCAAACGAACCAGTCGAAAAAGCGCGGTCGAACTGCCAGTGGACGAAGCGCTGCACGAAGCGCTCAAGGGCTGGCTGGTCGAAACCGCCGCCGTAGAAAACGTCGCCCCCTTCGCCATCCTGCACGACAACGTCCTGAAAGAAATCGCCAGTCGCAAACCGAAAGAGCGCAGCAAACTCGCAGACATCAACGGGATTGGCGAGAACAAATTGCGCAAATACGGGGACGCAATTCTTAAACTGGTGGCGGGTTTTCCGGGATAAGCTTTTGGCTGAAAGCGCCGTTGCATTTGGGCTGGTGACGATAAAGTGTGCAAGGCGACTTTGATCGAATCGGATAGCTAGCCTCGACGCAGTGGTCGTTTCACGAATAAGCTGAATTGCGAATTCAAACCGGTAACAATTCTTGACGCGCTGAATTTATCTTGGCGCAATTGGTTTCAGGACAAGGTTCTCCGAGCGGTTCAGCCAACGAGCAGCAGCTTGCATTGTTGTAATCGAACGATTGCAATCGCGCCGTGCTGAACATCAAGCAAACCGACGAGTTTCGCGTCTGGCTAGCCGCTGTCAAGGATGGCCCCTCGCAGCGACGCTTAATCGCCCGGCTGCGCAAAGCCTCTTTCGGTTTGTTGGGCGGTGTGCAGCCGCTGGGTGAAGGCGTGATGGAAATGCGTGAACACTTCGGCCCCGGCTGGCGCATCTACTTTATTTAGCGCGGTTAACAAATCATTGTGATGCTGGGCGGCGGCAGCAAGTCATCGCAACAGGCGGATATTCGAGCGGCGATACGTCTCGCCAATGAACTTGAGGATTAACGATCATGGCTATTAAAGTAAGCGAACTACAAGACTTCGACCCCTCCGAATACCTCGAAAGCGACGAGGCCATGGCGGAATATCTCACCGCCATCATCGAAGAAAACAACCCCGCGCTACTCGCTGCCGCGCTCGGCGACATCGCCCGCGCACGAGGCATGACCGAAATCGCCCGCGCCAGCGGCCTCACCCGCGAAGCGCTCTACACAGCGCTAAAGCCCGACGCGCAACCGCGCTTCGACACGATTGCTCGCGTTTGTACCGCGTTGGGGTTGAAGATTTCGGTGGCTCCGGCTTGACGGCGAGGTTACAGGGTTTTAATCAAAACCAAGGATCGCGTTGACCGACTGTTCGAGCTGGTCAACCAGCTCTGGGTTCATGTACTTGTAGACATCGGGAATGTCGAGAATGTGGATGGTTTTTACGACGAGCAAACGCGAGAACTCTGCGACCAGCCGCGACTTGTGTTTCTCCTCCATTACGAAAATCACGTCCGCCCAGCGGATGTCCTCGGCTGAAACTTTGTGGCGCGCGTTCGGGCTCGTGCCTGCGGAGTGGACTGAGATCAGCGGATGCTGGCGGAAGATTTGCTCGGCTGTTGCGCTTCGCCATTGGTTGCGGCTGCAGATGAACAAAATGTTTTCTTGTTGCGCCCTTGAAATTGGCTGTTCTCGGGTGAAGTTCGACGCTTGAGATCAAATTTTATGTCCCGTCAATCGTCGTACTGTTCGACGATAAACCGGGCGCGTTCGTATAGCTCATCAAAAGTTATGATTTCGGGCTCCTTGATGTTTCGTCTGAATAACTCGAACGAACGAAATCTATCGTCGTTAACACCATGTTCTCCAACAAACTCTTGCAGGCTCCCGATGACTAAAAACGATTTTGGGGCGTAGTTGTATGCTGCCTCGCCAGTAGGGTTGCCCAAATCGTCCGCTATCGAGAGTTTCGCGCGGATGGTTTCGCTGGCTAAAGCGACTGTGCCTTGAACTTGCGCTACTCCGCCCGATAGTTCGGTTGACGGTGCCCAACACCCGGAGCGGTGAGGTTTGCCTTGGAGCAGTTCAGTCAGGTGTGTCTTAATTTCAACAAAACACAGGCTCGAAATTACCCCGCGAGTCCGCAGTAAAGCATCAATGCGCTTCCCATGTTGCGACACGGAATGACCGTGGACTGCCTGTTCGAGCTTCTTTTCATCAAGGTTGGAAAGTTGGATGTAGCTCAGACCGTATCCAAATATCCAGGGATTCTTCTCGAAAAATTTTTGCCATACTGCTTCGGACGCGCAGTTCTTCTTAATCTTGACCTCTTCAAAATATTCTGGCTCTTTTAGCAGTCGCTCAAATACCTGCAGCTGGCGTTTTCGATAGCCGACCGCTATGACATCCTTCTTTGTCACTGAAGATCGCAACACTTCCGCGAATAGTTCTTGATTGTCATCAAATAGCGCCGAGGCTTGCGGGCTTGACAGTACGACTCTTCGAAGCTCTTCGTCTGTGATTCTGATTGGCCCACTGCTATGGAGCGGCATAGACTGAGTGTGGTTCAGAAACTCAATCAGCTTTCCGATTTCTTCTCCGACAAACGCGAAGCTTGCATTGTGCGGTTTCTCGGTTGCGACTGTGTAACCCTGAAGACTTAAGACAAATATTTTTCTATCGTCCTCAAAGAACTTAGCTGTGATGCACGTTTCCGCGCCGCCTTTGTGCCGAAGCACCAATTCGTTTTTGATCGTGCCAAACGCGTACGTATTTGGCTGTTCAATCAATTTTGTTGCTATTCGGACTTTTCGATCAGAGCTGCCGAATGAAGTTAGGCTAGGGCTGATGTACGTGATTCCGGGCTTAGGATTTTGGTAGTTGTCCATACGGGGATTTACATTTTGTCCAAACGGAAAATGGAGTTCACTGCTTCACTGGCGATGTTGCAAAACCTCACGACCGGGCACTGGGGAGTTAGTTGCGTAACGGCAACGCAACCCCAATCGCCACAAACACCCCGCCGCAAACCTGATTAAACCGCCGTCCGACGCGTCGCAGCCACGGGCTGATGCGATTGGCCATGCTGGCTATGAAGAATTCCGTGGCGATTTCGATGGCGGCGAAGGTGCTTGCCATGACGATGAATTGCACGAACAGGCTGCGATGCGGGTCGAGGAATTGCGGCAGAAACGCGGCGAAGAACAGGATCGCTTTCGGGTTCGTGATCGCGGACAGTGCGCCTTGCTGAAACATCGACCAGCCCGCTCGCGGTTCAGCTGAACTCGTAGGGTCAAGGCTCAGCGGTGGCGAGCGCCACACCTGAATGCCGAGCCAGATGAGGTAGGCGCCGCCCAGCCACTTGAGCACCGTCAGCCACACGATTGACGTTTGCAGAAGTGCGCCAATGCCAAACATCGAAAGCGCAATGACGATCACAAAGCCCAGCGCGCCACCGACGATGGTGTACATCGCCTTGCGCCGCCCGTGCAGCGCGCCGTGCGTGAGGGCCAGCAGTCCGTTCGGTCCAGGCGAGAGCGAAAGCCCGGTTGCCGCCAGCAGGTAGATGAGCCATGTGTGAATGTCCATGGCTGCCAATGCTGCCTTGCCAGGTGTTGGCGGTCAAGTGTGGCTAATTAAGGCCGGATAACAGAGGCCAGAGCCGGCAATTCGTAACGCGCTTCGCCTGAGTCTGTGACGGATTCAAGTTGCCAGCCCCTGCGCTCATAGAAGCCACGAGCCCGTGTTTGCGAGCCGGTCGTGAGCCATAGCGTGGGTGCGTTCTGTGCGCGCAGCCAATCGATCATGACTTCGTGCAGCCGGTGGCCGTAGCGCATGCCTTGCGCTTCTGGCAAAACAAAGAGTGCCCAAATATTGCCGCTTTGCGCGTTGCCGATGGCGAACGCCTTGATCTGGCCGTCGTCGTCGATCACCCAGCCGCGTCCGGTGTCTTCGATTTCGCGGCGGAGATCTTCGTCGGAGAGGCGGCCTCTCGTCAGCGTGTTTTCGGTGACTGCGTAGCGGACGTCCCAGATTCCGGGCGTGTCGGCGATGGTGGCCTGGCGGAGGATTGAGGGCATTTTTTGGGATCTACTTTAACAATACGTTTTGCAACGGTCGTCCGCCGTGATCGCGGTAGACGTCGAAGTCAGAGTCGATACTGAGAATGCGGCGCAAACGCAGGCGCTCAGCGGCTTCGGCGATAGACGCGTCGGCGAGGTCAAACGGCAAATCGGCGAAACGCTCGCTGATCGCGAGCACGGATACCAGCGAATCTTGTGGTGCGCCGTCCACGGTGATGCCGCCGCGCAGCGCCCAGCGCAGCACGTCCAGTGCGGCCTCGTTGTGCACGCGGCGCGAGAGCATGGCGCAGACCTCGGTGAGCACACACCAGGTCGTGACGAGCCGGATGCGCGGGTTTGTTTGTAGCCATTCGCTGACGCGGGCGTGCCAGCGATCAGCGCGATTGAAAAGAGCAAACAGCGGGCCGCTGTCAACCAGCACCAACGCGCCCGCCGGGCCGTAGTTTGAAGGTCGCGGTTCGCGTACGGTGAGCGCCGTTGTTCGGGTGGCGCGTACGCGCGTCACGACCGGTTCCGCAGGCTTGGGTTTTCGTGCGGTGCTCAAGGGTTCATCTTGGCGCGACGAGCGGATTTTGCGGCGGTCACATCGTCCCACACAGCGCCGCGTGAATCACGAAATGTTTCCGACAAATCAGCAGGCCCCGCAAAGCGACCGAAATACTCGGCACCCAGCGCAAAGGGCGTCGTCGTGGCGTCAATCGCATGCGTGGAAAGATGAGCCTCCAGCGCAATGCGGATGACGTCGCTGATACTTTCGCCGGACATTGTGCAGTGTCGCCGCAGCGTCATTTCGAGTGCATTGGGCAGTTTGACGGTGGTTGTCATGATGCTCTCCAATAAGGTAATAAAAGAAGTATTACATATTCGAAAGCTTTTTGGAAGTGAAGGTGTGCTGGCGTTGCGCAACATCTCGTTGCTCGCTCGTAGCGCACGTCCCTGATGCTCGGCGCTCGGCGATGGTTGCGTGACGGACGATTACGGGCATTGTGCTTTCAATTGCTGAGGGCGATTGGACGGCATGAACGCGCCTGGACCAACGACACGATTGCCTTGGAAAACTTAATGGGTTTCACGCTGTAGCCCCCTGCGCACTTGGGGCGGCGCAAATTTATAGTCATAGTCGACTAAGGCGCTTTCTTGACTCTAGCCCCTGTTGATGATGGGTTGCACGCGATAGCTGATCACCAAGTTAGCCGATTCTTTCTTGTTTGAGGTCGAAATTAAACATTTTATAAAATGTTTAATGTATGATTCGGACATGAATGCGATCAATACCCCAACCTATCTCCGTCTGCGCGAGCAAATCCGCAGCGATATCGTCGATGGCATCTGGGCGCTGGGCTCTCATGTGACGCTGGCGCAGCTCTCGGATCACTATCAGGTGAGCGCGAACCCGGTCCGCGAGGCGCTCTTGCAGTTGCAGGGCGAGGGCATGGTCGAGATGCGCATGCATCGCGGCGCGGTGATCCCGGCGGTGAACGAGCGCTACATCGACAATCTTTATCAACTGCGCGGCGCTATTCAGGTGTCATTGAGTCGTGAGGCCGCGCGGCGTGCCACAGCTGCGGATTTTGCAGTGATTGACGAATTGCACGCGGCGTATGTGCGCGGTGCTACCGCCCACGATGCGGCGGCTTGTGTTCAGGCCAACCGCGAATTGCATCAATACATCGATGGGCTCGCCGATAACCCGCTGGCGCTCGACATCTTGCGTTCCCGCTCGGGGTTGGTCGACGCGTTTCGCCGAGCACACGGGTACGGCGCGGGGCGACTCGACATCGTGGTTGAACAGCACGCGAAGATCATCGCCGCGATGCGTGCGCGTGACGTCGACGCCGTCGCACTAAGTGTGCTGGAGCACACCGAATCATCGCGGCTTGATCTGCTCAAGCTGCTGCGCGAATCCAGCGCAGCGCGATCACATTAGATATTCAATTTCTTAAGGAGGAACCATGATGAGAACTTACTTGACGTGTTTGACGCGTAACGCTGGACGCACGCTTCTTGCGATCGCTGCGCTCGGCCTATCGGGCGCGCCCGCGCTCGCGCAAAGCTTTCCGGACAAACCGATCACACTGTTCGTCGGCTTCGCGCCGGGCGGCGCGGCCGACTCCGTTGCGCGAACGGTGGCGGAAGAAATGAGCAAGTCCCTTGGCCAGCGCGTCATCGTTGACAACAAGGCGGGCGCGTCGGGCAATATCGCCACGACGACAGTGGTGACCAATCCGGCCGATGGTTACAGCCTGCTTTTCGCTGCAATCAACCTGGCAACGAATCCTTCGCTTGGCGGTGTGAAGTACAACCCCGAGAAGGACTTGACGATGGTGTCGCAAATGACCAGCGTGCCGGTGGTCATGGTCGTTCCTGCCAATAGCAAATTTGCATCGGTGGGCGACATGATCCGGTTCGCAAAGGCGAACGATGGCGCGCTCAAGGCGGCGTCGGGTGGTATCGGTACTTCGTCACATTTGGCCATGGAGCTGCTGTCTCGCGCCGAGGGATTCAAGTTCCTGCACATCCCGTTCAAGGGCGGCGCGCTGGCCAATCAATCGATCCTGTCCGGCGACGTCGACACTATGTTTGATCTCATGTCTGGTGCGCTCAAAGGCATGGTCGATGCGGGCCGCATGAAGCCGCTGGTGGTGATGCAGGACACTCGTGTTGAGTCCTTACCCGATGTGAAATCGGCAAAGGAACTCGGTCTCCCCACATCCGCATACATCCGCAGTTGGCAGGGCATCGCCGTGCGTAGCGGCACACCGAAACCTATCGTCGACAAGCTGCATGCTTCGATTGTCGCGGCACTCAAGTCGCCCGCCGTGGTTGCACGTATCAAGGGGCTCGGCTCCGACGTTGTTTCCAGTGCGAAACCTGAAGACTTTCAGCGCCTGTACGCCGACGAACTGAAACGCTGGACCGCGCTCATCGCTCAGGCTGGCATCAAAGCGGAATGAAGATCACCGACATCCGCTGTCACCTGATGCAGGCGGGACCGCCGTCGCATACGGGCTGGACCGCGTCGGGCACGTCCGCGCTCGCGGGGAGCCGCAACTGGTGCTTCGTCACGCTGCACACCGATGCCGGGCTTGTTGGAACCGGCGAGGGCTCTGGCTGGCCGAAACTGGTCGCCGTTGCCGTCGATGACCTGCGTCATCTGCTGATCGGCGAGAACCCCGATGACATTGAGCGAATCACGCAAAAACTGCGCGTCGCGATGATGGGTCACGGCCAGAGCGGCGTTGTGGGGACGGGCGCGATTGCGGCGATTGATATTGCGCTGTGGGACTTGAAGGCGCAAAGGCTCGGCACATCAGTGGCAGACCTGCTCGGTGGGCAAACGCGCAGCGGCGTTCCGTACTACACCCACGCGTCGAATGTGGAAACCGCGCTGGCAGCCGTCTCGCGCGGCGTGACGGCCGTGAAGGTGGGCGGCATCGCCAATATCGTGGATCGCGCTTGGGCGATACGCGAAGCCATTGGCCCGAAGGTCGATTTGATGGTGGACCTGCATGGACCGCCCTGGCTGACGGGGGCCGACGCGGTGGCGATTGGTCGTGCGCTGGAGCCGCTTCACCTGTTGTTCCTTGAGGAGCCCGTATCCCCGGACAATCTTGACGGGTGGCGACTGGTTAGGGATAAGGTGAACTTACCGCTCGCAGGCGGCGAACGGCTCGGCACGTTGCACGAAATGCGCGCGCTGATTGATGAGCAACTGGTGGATGTTTTGCAGCCAGACACCGGGCGATTCGGTGGCCTCACGCAAATGAAAAAACTTGCGGGCATTGCCGAGGCGCATGGACTCATGATCGCGCCGCATTCAGGCTCGCTCGGGCCGGTGGCAGAGTTTGCTGCTGTTCACTTGCTGGCGGCGATTCCCAATGCGCTGATGCTTGAGAGGCTGGAACCCGACTGGCCGGGGCGCGCGTCGGCGATTAGCGGCGCGCTCGAAGCGAAGGATGGGCAAATCAAAGTCCCTGGTGGACCTGGCCTTGGTGTGACGCTAAACGAGGCGTTTATTGCCGCGCATCCAAGCATGCGCAACACAGCCATCGCGTCGGGCGGCTGGAATGCCGGCACCGAGAACGAGAGCGTCTACACGCAAGCGCGTCGGAAGCGCGCGGAGCTGTTGAACCGTAGCGGCGGCGAATAGGCTGGGTATGAAAT
>JBBRVM010000057.1:0-12008 GCA_038246865.1 Burkholderiales bacterium | reverse complement strand
TGAAGAAGAGCCCGCAGTCATTGGCGAGCTTCGCCAAATGGCAAAAGATTGGCCATTCTTTGCCACCGTGCTCTCAAACCTCGGCATGGTGCTGGCCAAGACCGACATGCAGATCGCCGCCGCGTACGGTTCGCTGGTGCAAGACCGCACCATTCGCGAGCGCGTTGGCGGAAAAATTTATGCCGAATGGGAACGTACAAGAAATGCGTACGAAGCAATTGTCGGCGCTCCTCCGCTGGCCGACAACCCAACGCTCGCCCGCTCGATCCGCAACCGCTTTCCGTACCTCGATCCGCTAAATCATTTGCAGATTGAACTCATTCGTCGCGTGCGCTCCGGCGATGTCGAGGAGCGGACTCGGCGTGCGCTGCACTTGACGATTAACGGTTTGGCGGCGGGGCTGAGGAACACCGGGTAGCGGTTTGCAGTCACGGCTGTTTGCAGCACAGCCGCAAATGCCCGAAAATAAGGGCTTCTGCCCGAAAGCAATACCCATTTGACTACCACCTCGCTCGAACTTTCTCTCGAGCCTATTGATAACGCGACGCTGGCCACCGTGTGTGGCGCGATGGATGACAACATTCGTCGGGTGGCCGCTGCCTTCTCGATCACCATCAACCGCCGGGTCGGCATGCTTCGCATCGAAGGTGAGGCGGCTGCGGCGTCGGCGGCGAAAAAAGCGATTGAGCGCTTCCGCTACATGGCAAAGCAGGGCAAGCGCGATTTGACGGAAGAGGATATTGATCTCACGTTGGCGGAGCTTAAATTGCCGGTTGCGCCGAATGGCATTTCGGGCTTCGCGCAGCTTGAAGCCGCCGCCGCGTCGATCCCGTTGAAGGTGAAGCGCACCGACCTCGTGGCGCGCACCCCGACCCAACTCACCTACCTGCAAAATATTCGCGATCACGACATTACGTTTGGCATTGGCCCTGCTGGCACGGGCAAAACTTTTCTCGCAGTCGCGTGTGCAGTGGATGCGTTTGAGCGTGATTTGATCAAGCGGATCGTACTGGTTCGACCTGCGGTTGAGGCGGGTGAGCGGCTGGGGTTCTTGCCCGGTGACTTGATTCAAAAAGTGGATCCGTATTTGCGTCCGCTGTACGACGCATTGTTCGAGCTCATGGGGCTCGAAAAAACGACCAAGCTCATGGAGCGCGGCACCATCGAAGTCGCGCCGCTTGCGTTCATGCGCGGACGCACACTGAACGGCGCCTTCATCATTCTCGATGAGGCGCAGAACACGACACCCGAGCAGATGAAAATGTTCTTGACGCGGATCGGTTATGGCACCAAAACGGTGGTGACTGGCGATCCGACGCAGAACGATTTGCATAAAAATCAGAAGAGCGGTCTGCATGACGCGCAGCATGTGTTGCACGGCGTTCCGGGCATTGCGTTTACGCGATTTTCCAGCATTGATGTGGTGAGGCATCCGCTGGTGCAGAAAATTGTGAACGCCTACGAACGGCAGAGTTCGCAGGAAAAATCGTGACCCTGTCTGCTTCCGTGCAATTTGCGTCGGCGGCGAAACATTTGCCACTTCGAGCGCAAGTGCGTCGATGGGCGCTGGCGGCGCATCGCGACGTTGCGGAAAAGCGCGACGGCGTGGTCACCATTCGCTACGTCGATGAGAGGGAAGGCCGCATGCTGAATCGCGATTTTCGCGGCAAGGATTACGCGACCAACGTGTTGACGTTTGTGCATGAATCCTCACCGTTTCAGCCTGAAGCCAGACACGGCTATTCAGCCGATATCGTCATCTGCGCGCCAGTTATTGCCCGTGAAGCGCGTGAACAAAAGAAACCCGTTGCAGCGCACCACGGCCACATGGTGTTGCACGGCATGCTGCATGCTCGGGGCTTTGATCACGAAAACGACGCAGACGCGGCGTCGATGGAGGTTATCGAGATTGCGCTATTGCGCCGATTTCGTATAAAAAACCCCTATGAGATTGAATGATGTACGTAAATCAGCTTTTCGCCCAAAGCACCCATACACTGGGGCTAGCAGTGAATTATGTTGAAAGTCGGCTTATGGCGAATTCGCTACCTAGCCCCAACGCAAGCGTCGTTTTTCCAAAAAGCCATAAAACTTTGAAGACTCTGGTTTACAGCGCATGAGCGAGGCAGAGCCCCGCCCGAAACCGTCGCTGTTTGAGCGCCTGTCGACGATGCTCTCCGGCGCGCCGGAGGATCGCGAAGACCTGCTTGACATGCTGCGAGATGCGCATGAGCGCAAACTGCTCGATGCCGATGCGCTGTCAATTTTCGAAGGAGCGCTAGAGGTCGCCGATATGACGGTGTCCGACGTGATGGTGCCGCGCTCGCAAATGGACGTGATCGAACTCGACGACGATCCCGCCGCCATCATCACAGAAATGGTCGAGACGCGACACTCGCGCTACCCGGTGATTGGCGCGGATCGGGACGAAGTGGTCGGGGTATTGCTGGCGAAAGACTTGCTGGCGTACCTTGTCAATGCAGAGGCGTTTTCTCTCAAGGCCGTACTGCGCGCGCCGGTGTTTGTGCCGGAGACGAAGCGGCTGAATGTGCTGTTGCGCGAGTTCCGCTCGCAGCGAAATCACATGGCGATTGTCATCGATGAGCATGGCTCCGTTGCGGGACTCGTTACCATCGAGGACGTGCTCGAACAAATCGTCGGCGAAATCATCGACGAATACGACTACGACGAAGAGGCTGACAACATCATTGCGGAGACCGCCACCCGATGGCGCGTGAAGGCTTCGACCGAAATTGGTGCGTTCAATGAAAAATTTGGCACCGAATTCAGCGACGATGACTCGGGCACGGTCGGCGGCCTGCTGACACAGGAGTTCGCACGCGTGCCGCATCGCGGCGAATCGGTCTTGCTCGGCGGTTTCAAATTTACCGTGCTGCGCGCCGATGGACGACGCGTCTGGCTGATGACGGTTGAGCGGGCTTGATCGCCCGTTTGTGGGCCCCTGGCGTTGCGGCGACTGTCGGTGCACTGACCGCGTGGCTGGGTTTCGCGCCCATTGGCTGGTGGTGGTTTCCGTTCATTGGATTTGCCGTGCTCGCCGCACTGATCGCGCGTGCGCCAACAGTCAAACGCGGCGCATTCATCGGATTTTTGTTTGGGCTTGGCTACTTCCTCGCGGGCGTTTCATGGGTGCGCATCAGCCTCAATGAATTCGGTGGCATGCCGCTGCCAATGGCGTGGTTGGCGGCGTCTTTGTTTTGTGCCTTCCTCTCGCTGTATCCAATGCTGGCGGGTGCGTTCACCGCGTGGGCGAAACCGAAAAATCCGTGGTTCTTTGCGTTTGTGTTCGCTTCAGCATGGACATTTGCCGAGTATTTGCGGGCGCATTTGTTTACCGGGTTTGAGTGGTTGAGTGTCGGGGTTGGCCAAGCCTCAATGGGTTTGATGAAGGGTATTGCCCCGTTGTTCGGGTCGTTTGGCGTCACTTTTTCCGTAGTGCTGATCGCCGTGGTGCTATCGCGCATATTGCCGTGGATTTTTAAGCCGCACGGATCGACTCGACGCGGCATTGCCTGGCGAGTGTTTAGTCTGGATTTAAGGTCTGGGCTGGCGTTGGCTGTGATATTGGGCGTCGCGACGGTCACGTACTACATCGGCGATCTCCCATTCAGCGAACCCACCGGCAACCCAGTCAAAGTATCGCTGCTGCAAGGCAACGTCCCACAATCCATGAAGTGGGAACCCGAAAAATTCGCTGACACACTGGTGATGTATGAGCGACTCGTCAATCGCGCGAAGGGTGAGCTCATCATCCTGCCCGAAACGGCTTTCCCGGCGCCGCTCTCGCGCATCCCGCCGGAATACATCGCCAGGCTCGAAGCCACGGCCAAAGCCAAAAACGCGAACCTCGTTATCGGTGTGCCGTTGCAAGAAGCAGGCAAGTTCTTCAACGGAGCGATCTCGCTCGGTATCGATCCGACTCAGCAGTACCGAAAGGCGCACCTCGTGCCGTTCGGCGAATACATGCCGTTGCGCGGATTGCTGTCATGGTTCTACGCGAACCTCACGATTCCGATGAGCGATTTTTCAAGCGGCGACGCGTTGCAACCCAATATCAAACTTAACGGTCAATCGCTCGGCATTTCCATTTGCTACGAAGATGCTTTCGCGCGAGACGTTCACCGCACTTTGCCTGACGCGACACTCCTGGTGAACATCAGCAACGATGCGTGGTTCGGCAAAAGCGCCGCAGCCGAGCAGCATTTGCAGCTTTCGCAAATGCGCGCCATCGAGTTTGCGCGCCCGATGCTGCGGGCGAACAACACCGGCATCACGGCTGTGATTGACGAGAAAGGCCGTGTCACACAACGACTCGAACCGTTCACCGAAGGCATACTGGAGGCGACAGTGCAAGGACGCAAGGGTTACACCCCGTACATCGCGTGGGGCGATTTACCAATCTTGTTGATTTGTCTCGCTGGCATCGGCATCGGAACCGGGCAACGATTACGACGCGGAAGTTAGCGTGAACGCCGCTCGCACCGCTGTCGTTAAGCGTAATGCGGGTTTGATCTACTGCGTGTACTGGCGATCTGCCTGACGTGTGCAATGCATTCGTACTGAGTTTTCGAGTGGCATTTGCTGGTATTGATCGCGGCGACTCATGTGTGCAAGATGGCTCATTTTTCGCGCCGCACGCCGACAAACAATAAAATACACGTACCCTGTCTTTTGTTGCCGTTCGCACGCGTTGCGAAGAGGCAAGCGTGTACTTCACGACTCTAATGATTACTTTTCAAGAAGCCATCCTCCGACTGCAAACTTACTGGAATGATCAGGGCTGTGCGCTGATCCAGCCTTATGACATGGAGGTTGGCGCGGGTACATCGCATACGGCCACGTTTCTGCGTGCGCTCGGGCCGGAGCCGTGGCGTGCCGCCTATGTGCAGCCGTCGCGTCGCCCGAAGGATGGCCGCTACGGCGAAAACCCGAACCGTTTGCAGCACTACTACCAATATCAGGTCGTTCTGAAACCGTCGCCACCGAACATTCTCGATCTGTATCTCGGCTCGCTCACCGCGCTCGGTTTCGACCTGCAGGAAAACGACGTTCGCTTTGTTGAGGATGATTGGGAGAACCCGACGCTCGGCGCATGGGGCCTCGGTTGGGAAGTGTGGATGAATGGCATGGAAGTGACGCAGTTCACTTACTTCCAGCAGGTCGGTGGCCTGCCGTGCAAGCCGATTACGGGTGAAATCACGTTCGGCCTTGAGCGTTTGATCATGTATTTGCAGGGCGTAGACAATGTTTACGATCTGGTGTGGACGACGTGGGTTGAACCGTCAGCAACTGCGGGCGCAGTTGGCGAAACACGCACGCTCTACTACCGCGATGTGTTTCATCAGAACGAAGTCGAACAATCGACTTACAACTTTGAGTACAGCGATGCGGATGCGTTGTTCCGACACTTTGCTGATTACGAAAAAGAAGCCAGGTTGCTGATGGAAAAGCAGCTCGCGTTGCCTGCGTATGAGCAGGTGCTGAAGGCTGCGCACACGTTCAACCTGTTAGATGCTCGTGGCGCGATCAGCGTGACCGAGCGGGCAGCTTACATTGGGCGTATCCGCAACCTCGCACGGGCGGTCGCTCAGAGTTATTTTGAGAGTCGGGAACGGTTGGGTTTTCCGATGTTGCATAAGGCCGTTGCTACTGAAAAGGCGGCGGCATGAGTGCGAAGCCATTATTGATCGAACTCTTCACGGAAGAGTTGCCGCCTAAAGTATTGAAGAAACTGGGTGAGGCGTTTGCGCGCGGCATTTGGCAGGAGTTAGCGTTCGCCGAACTAGTACCGAGCTTCCCGGAATACGCGTCTTTTGCGACGCCACGACGACTAGGCGTACGAATTGACAAGGTGTTCCACGAAGCGTCGGCAAAAGCGATCAAAGAAAAATTGATGCCACTGGCCGTGGCGCGGGACGCAACTGGCGCAGCTTCGGTTGCCTTGAAAAAGAAGCTCACTGGCCTCGGGCGCGAAGCATTGATTGAAGATTTCCCGAACGCGATCAGTGGTTCCGATTCGATTGTGATCGAGAGCGACGGGAAGGCTGATTACGTTTATCTCGTCGGCCTTGCACCGGGACGCACTATTGCGCTTGGCGTGCAAGGCGCGATTGATGCAACGCTCGCGAAGCTGCCGATCCCGAAAATGATGACGTATCAACTCGCGGATGGACAAACCGACGTGAGCTTCGTGCGTCCCGCGCATGGACTGGTCGTTTTGCATGGCGACGATGTGATCGAAGCGAGCGCGCTGGGTCTGACCTCCGGACGCATCGCGCATGGTCATCGCTTTCAGGGCGCGAATAATATCGAACTCGATACCGCCTCGCGCTACGAAGAATTGTTGCGCCAATACGGCAAAGTCGAACCCGTTTTCGCCGTGCGTCGCGGCATGATCTTGTCGCAGCTCGAAGCGAAAGCCAGTGCGCTCGGAGCGACGCTTGGTAGCGTGGAGAGTTATGCGGACTTGCTTGATGAAGTGAATTCACTGGTTGAATGGCCAACGGTCTACGTCTGCCAATTCGAGCCAGAATTCCTCGCCGTGCCGCAGGAGTGTCTGATTCTTACGATGAAGACGAATCAGAAATACTTCCCGCTGTTTGATAGCGCAGGAAAGCTCAAGCACCAGTTTCTGATCGTCTCCAACATGGAATTGGCCGATCCGAAGAAGGTTATTGAAGGCAATGAGCGGGTAGTTCGTCCGCGTTTGGCCGATGCAAGATTCTTTTTCGAGACGGATAAAAAGACGAAGCTCGAGGCGCGAATTCCTGAGTTGACGAAGGTCGTTTATCACAACAAACTTGGAACGCAAGGCGAACGCGTTGCTCGTGTCGCCAAACTTGCGGGCGAAATCGCTGTATTGATCGGTGCCGATAAGGCGCGCTCTGAACGCGCAGGTACTCTTGCGAAAGCGGACTTGCTCACGCTGATGGTCGGCGAATTCCCAGAACTGCAAGGCACGATGGGACGTTACTACGCGCTACATGACGGCGAGCCTGCTGACGTGGCTTCAGCTTGCGCCGAACATTACCAGCCGCGCTTTGCGGGTGATGCGTTGCCATCGCCTGGAGTGCCGACAGCGGTCGCACTCGCAGATAAACTAGAAACGCTTGCAGGCATGTTTGGTATTGGCCAAAACCCGTCAGGTGATAAAGATCCGTTTGCGCTCCGGCGACATGCGTTAGGCGTGATTCGAATTTTGGTCGAGCAGAACCTGGCAGTCGAATTGCCCGCACTCTTGGAAGCGGCCTTCGACTGCATTGGCAACAAAGCCACCAACGGCAATGCCCGTGCCGAGATCTCAACGTTTGTCTATGACCGATTGCGTGGTTATCTGAAAGAATCAGGCGCGACTACGAACGAAGTCGAATCGATCATCGCTGACTCGCCAGACAATCTCGCAACTTTGCCCGCGCAACTTGCGGCGGTACAAGCCTTCTCGGAGCTCCCTGAAGCAGCCAGTCTCAACGCCGCGAACAAGCGTGTGGCAAATATTTTGCGTAAAGCGAATGAAAGCGGTGAGGCGATTGCCGCAAGCAGCGCTGCACAGGAGCCCGCAGAGCTTGCGCTTCGCGCCGCTCTCGACGCAGTAACGCCAACAGCGAACGCGCTGTTCGTTAACGGCGATTTCACCGGCTATCTGAAATCGTTCGCGGCACTCAAAGCCCCTGTCGACGAGTTCTTTGACAAAGTCATGGTGATGGCCGAAGACAAAGCGGTGCGTGCCAATCGCCTTGCGTTGCTTCGTGATCTGCGCGAAGCAATGAACAAAGTCGCCGATCTATCCAAGTTGGCGGCTTAGCCGAAGGATAGCTCTTGAAACTCGTCATCCTCGACCGCGACGGCACGATCAATTTCGATAGTGATCGTTTCATCAAGACCCCCGACGAGTGGCGTCCGCTTCCTGGTGCTTTGGAAGCCATTGCGCGGTTAAATGGTGCGGGCTATCACGTTGCTGTGGCGACCAACCAGAGCGGAATCGAGCGCGGCCTGCTCGACATGAATGCGCTCAACGCCATTCACGCCAAGATGCTGAAGGCTGTGCAGCAGGCGGGTGGCCACATCGACGTCATCTATTACTGCCCGCATTCAGGTGATGCGGATTGCCGCTGCCGCAAACCGTCGCCAGGGATGTTTGTGGACATCGGTCAGCGCCTGAACGTGTCGATGGCGGGCGTGCCGTGCATCGGGGATGGCTTGCGTGATTTGCAGGCGGCTGAGGCGGCGGGCGGCAAGCCGATCCTCGTACTCACGGGAAAGGGGGCAGCCACTCTGGCTGCTGGCAACTTACCCGCAGGCACGCAAACTTTTGCCGATCTCTCGACCGCAGTGGACGCTATCCTGAGCGCCGTCTGAATCTAAACTGAACGGATCATGCAAGCACTTCGCAACATTACCTTCGTCCTGCTGCAACTCCTGCTGACGCCGGTTTTTGCGTTCATCATTTGCGCAGCATTCTGGGCTCCACCGAAGGCGCGGAACGAGCTTTGCGCCTGGTACACGCGACTGTTTGTCTGGTTGGCGAAGCATCTCTGCCGCATTAATTACGTCGTCGAGGGCTGGGAGAACGTCCCGAAAACGCCGTTTATCGTGCTCTCGAAACATTCTTCGACGTGGGAAACACTGATGCTGGAAAGCGTGTTCACGCCGGGCAGCTTTGTTGCGAAGAAGGAATTGCTCTGGTTGCCGTTTTTTGGGTGGGGATTTGCTCTGTCTTCACCGATCACGATTGATCGCAAGGCAGGCGCCAAGTCGATGGACAAGATGATTGAACAGGGTAAGGAACGACTAAACAAACGCGGCTTCACCATCGTCATTTTTCCTGAAGGAACGCGCATTCCTGCGGGTACCAAAGGGCGCTATAAGACCGGTGGTGCCCGGCTGGCGATTGGCTGTAACGTGCCGGTGCTGCCGATTGCGCACAATGCAGGTTACTGCTGGCCTCGTCATCCGTTGAAAAAGTATCCAGGGACAGTCACCATGTCCGTGTTGCCACCGATTGATCCGGCAGGGCGTTCGCTCGTTGAGTTAAACGAGTTGGTTGAGCGCGTGATCGAGGCGGAGGTGGCGCGATTGGGCGATCCACGTTTGCGCGCGAGCACAAGCGCCTGAACGGATAGTTGTGGGCTTCTGGACCGCTTTGTTTTCGCCACCTGCTTCGCCGACGCTGCCACCACGTGCGCCTGCGACGCGAGGTGCGGTCAATTCCGGTGAAGACAAACCACGCCGCAGTTCCTCCGGCCTCGACTATCGGCTGGAGCGCGCACGACGCAAATCGATTGGGCTGATCATCACGACCGAGGGGCTGTTGATTCGAGCGCCGAAGTGGACGCCGCTCTATGAGATTGACGCTGCCATTGCCGAGCGCAACGCCTGGATCGTGGCTGCGTTGGCGCGGCAGAGTGCTCGTCGTGCGCAATTAGCGGCGTATCGCGACGGAGGTCACGTGCTGTTTCGCGGCAACAAGCTTAAGGTGGAAGTGCATCCGGGTCTGTTCGATTCGATGGATTTGACCGAGAAGCATTGCATCGTCACTACGCTCGACGGTACGTTTAATGCGGAGGCATTTGACGAAGAGTTGAAGCGGATCGCTTGCCTGGAGCTGCCGGACATGGCGCGAAACATGGCCAGGGACGCTGGGCTTCCGCTCGCTTCAGTGACGCTTAGCAGTGCTCGTACGATGTGGGGTAGTTGCACCTCTACCGGCAGGGTGCGCCTCAACTTTCGGCTACTGCAACTGGCTCCGGAGTTGATGCGTCACGTCGTTGCACATGAGTTGGCGCACCTTGTTGAATTCAATCACTCCAGGCGGTTCTGGGCCATCGTGGAGGGGCTCGATCCCAACACCAAAGCCCACAAGCGGGCGATCAAGAGCTATTCGGTACTTCTGGAACTCTAGGGTTTATCTAGTCGAACGAGACTCGTTGACCCGTCTGCTCAAACACCACGCGTGAGATCGCATCAGACAGCGGCTCTCCGCTGCGCGTATCCAGCCAGACGCCACTGGCCCATCGAAAGTGATAACCGCCGCTCTTGGCCGCAACCCAGATTTCCTGAGTCGGCGCGTGGCGATTGATGATGATTTTCGATTGGTCGATACAGGTAATTTCCAGCACGCCCTGATTGAGTTCGACGTCGTCCGCCGCCTCGGACTCGTCAATCGTCGCGACGATTTGATCGAAGAGCGCATCGGCCATTTCATTGAATTCGGTGGCAGAAATCATTTGCTATTATCGGATTGAACTTATCAATCGAGAAGTCTATGCGCACACGCCTCGCCACCACCCTTATTCTCGCCGCCTTCCTGCTAACACTCGGATTGTCCGGTTGCGGGCAAAAGGGGCCGCTGGTTCCCGTCAAGACGTCCTCGTTTTCCACGACACATTCTGTTCGCTAACCATTTCTTCCATGCTCACTCCACACTTAAATCGTCACGCTGACGGCGAGCTTGCCTACGAAGGCGTGCGCCTCGCTGACATCGCTCGCGAGTTCGGCACTCCGACTTACGTTTATTCCCGCGCCACGATTGTCGAAAATTTTCGCGCGTACCAAAGCGCTTTCGCCGCCTCGAAACCGCTCATTTGCTACGCCGTCAAGGCGAACTCCACGCTCAGCGTACTTGCGCTTCTGGCCTCTGAAGGCGCAGGGTTCGATATCGTTTCTGCCGGTGAGCTGCAACGCGTGATTGCGGCGGGTGGTGATGCGAGCAAGGTGATTTTCTCTGGCGTGGCGAAACGTAGCGAAGAAATCGCGCTGGCGCTTTCGCACAATATTCACTGCTTCAACATCGAGTCCGAAGCCGAGTTGTTTCGCGTCAACGACATCGCAATCGCCGCTGGGAAGCGTGCGCGAATCACATTTCGTATCAACCCGGACGTTGACGCAAAGACGCATCCGTACATTTCTACCGGTCTCAAGTCGAACAAATTTGGCGTTGCGCACCTCGATGCGGTGCGGCTCTACACGCTCGCCGCGAGCATGCGTGGCATCGAAGTACACGGCATCGAGTGTCACATCGGTTCGCAGATCACGGAGCTGTCGCCGTACGTTGATGCCCTGCGTAGATTGCTGTTGCTTGTTGACGACTTGTCGGCGCGAGGAATTCATCTTCACCACATCGACATTGGTGGTGGGCGTGGCATCACCTATCAAGGCGAGACGATGGTTTCGATGAACGATTTTGCGCAAGCGGTTGAGCGCGAAATCGCGGGGCATCATCTTGATCTTTTGCTGGAGCCTGGCCGCTCCATCGTGGGTGATGCGGGTCTGCTTTTGACGCGCGTTGAATTCCTGAAACCCGGAGAGACAAAAAACTTCGCGCTTGTTGATGCGGGCATGAACGATCTCATTCGTCCAACGTTGTACGACGCGTATCACCCGGTCACTGCGGTGCTCGCACGCGACGGCACGCCGACAATTTACGACGTCGTTGGACCGGTGTGTGAGAGCGGAGACTGGCTTGCACGGGAGCGTGCGCTCGTATTGGAACAGGGCGATCTGCTCGCTGTTTTGTGCGCCGGCGCTTACGGTATGACGATGGCGTCAAACTACAACACGCGTGGTCGTCCGTGTGAAGTGATGGTGGATCGAGATGAGGCGCATCTCATTCGCGAGCGTGAACGCTTCGAAGATTTGATTGCGCATGAGCGCATTGTCGTGTGATTTATTTGCTCGAGTCATGCCGCTTTTTTAGTCGCGAATGTGTGTGTAACGCGCGTAGTCACATCACAAATTTTGTGCAACAAAACAACACAGCGTTTCGTGCGCGTGAATGCACACGCGTGTAGTCTTGTTCGCAAAAAAAATCAAGCTAGAATTCGCGCATCAGGTAAAAATGTTGTAAACAAGTTCGTGTGCCTTGAACGTTTGCAACAGTGCCTGACACTGAGGTGTTTTGTGTTGTAGCGCTGATTGATTTCGATGAAATTTTCTTCGCGATCAATGTGCGAGACGACGCAAATGTTCGCCTCAAGTGATGTTCAAAAACT
>JBBRVM010000056.1:0-12013 GCA_038246865.1 Burkholderiales bacterium | reverse complement strand
GGTCGGAAGCCAGGCCAACTGGCTCGATAGCAACTTGCCGAGGGTCATGCCCGCGCTCACCGGTTGGCCCGCATTTCCCAACAGCCGGGACAACTTTGAACTGACCAAACTGCCCGCGCCCTACATCGAAGGTGAGATTGTTGAGTACGTCAACTTTCAAGTGTCACCCGGTTCGTCGGCAGGGCATTACTTCTACGCCACGGGCTCGGCCGAACAAGCGCAACTAGACGGCGTGGAATCATGGGCGCGCACCGGAAAAAGCTTCAAGAGCGGTGGCTATGTGTCGGTGTGCCGGTTATTTGCGGCGGGCACAGACGGAAAATCGGGTACGCATTTCTACAGCGCCGACGCCGCCGAGTGCAACCAGCTCAAGGGGCTTTCATTTCTGCAATATGAAGGAGAAGTGTTCCGCGCCAGCCGCCCCATACCCGCCACCAGCGCGACAGCATCTGCGACATGCCCGTTAGGCACGGTTGGGCTCTACCGTTTCTACAACAACGCCGCTGGAAAGAGCTACGCAAATAATCATCGGTACCTGGTCGGCCGCCCTTACCCGAGCGAAGGCAGCGCGATGGTTTCTGTGGGATGGACAGACGAAGGCTTGCAGATGTGCGTGCCTGATGCGCCGTGATTTAGTGGTTGTGGTTACACCCGTGCTCGCATTCGAGGCCGGGGATTGCCCAATGGCGCGGGTTTTGGCATAATTAGGGGCTTCGCTGGATTCACCAGCACGTCCCGCCAGCCAACGATTTAACTTATTGAGCTTGCGGGAACAACCCTTCACGTATCCCGGCCACATTTTTGTCACTGGGGCGCCGTGAAAATTTAAGGATCGCCAGAGCCATGAAAACAGGAATTCACCCCGAATATCGCGACGTCGTTTTTCACGACACCGCCGCCAACGAGAAGTGGATCACCCGCTCCACGTTGCACACCCCCCGCAAAATCACGATGGATGACGGCAAAGAATATCCGTTGGTGATTCTGGAGATTTCCAGCATGTCGCACCCGTTCTACACAGGCAAGCAACAGCGTATTCTCGACACTGCTGGCCGCGTTGAGCGCTTCAACAAGAAATACGCCAAAAAAGAAGCTGCGTAAGCTACCGCTGATCGGTCAACAAACGAGGCAGCCGCGTGCTGCCTTTTTTGTTTTCAGGGGCTAGCTAATCGGGATGGCGTATCGAACGCCAACTGTTCAGCCCAGTCAAATTTGACAGCGCACTCCTCACTTGCCACTCGACACTCGACGCTAAAAAATGCAACCCCGCATCAATCACCAACCGACCGATCGCAACAAGGCTCGTTGGAAGTCGATCGCGCTGTTCGCGCTGATTGGCTTCTGGTTGCTGTCGGGCATCGTGGGTCGCGATCCGTGGAAGCCGGAACCCATTTACATCGGTATTCTGCAAACGCTGCTTGATCAGTTCGCGAGCGGCGGTCGTGACTGGTGGACGCCCACAGCAGCCGGCGTCGCGCAGGACTCCGAGTTCATTCTCATTCACTGGCTCAATGCGCCCGTCGTGCTGCTGGCCAAACTCGTATTGCCACTGCACGAGGCGGCGCGCGTGACCTCTGTCGTGTGGGCCGGGATTGGCATCGCGTCGATCGCGCTGGCGGCGCGACGCTGGAGCGGCGGACACATTTCGTTTCTCGCCGCGATCATCACCATTGGCTGCATCGGCCTCTATGATCTGGCGCACAAATATGGGCCAGACGTGGCAGTGTTCGCCGCGCTCGCCATCGCCATTTATGGCACCGCCGAACTTGCAAACGCGCCGCGCCGCGCTACGGCGCTGCTCACCGCAGCCGTCGTCGTCGGGTTCGCAGCGCGCGGCGTGTTGGGCTACCTGCTCGTGGTGCTGCCGATCATCCTGCTGTGTTTCGCCCCGGTTTACTCGATGTATCGCGTCGCCCTGATCCGCGCGCTCATCTTTGCCACTGTGATCTGCGCGTTCTGGATCGTCGCGTTTTCACAGCGCGATGCAGTGGGCTTCGATGCCTGGCTGGACGCTGATCTGGGTCTCAACGTCGATGACCATGACCGTTTCAGTCCGACGTTTTATCTCGGCACGCTGCTTTGGTTCGCATGGCCCGCATGGCCCATCGCGATCTGGCTCATCACACTGCGCGCACGCGGTTTTGCCGGCGGCTGGCAGCGCGGCGAAGTGGTCGCACCGATCGTATTTTTCGTCAGTTGCCTCGTGACAATTTCGATATTTACCGACCCTCGTGCCAGTCACACTATTGCGCTTTTACCGCCGCTGATCATCCTTGCAGCCTTCGGCGTAGATACGCTCAAGCGCACCTGGTACGCGCTGATCGACTGGTTTGGCATCCTTGTGCTGGGCTTGACCGCGATTGCGGTAGTGTTGGCGGCCAGCGCGATTTATTTTGGCTGGCCACCAATGATTTCGCAGTGGCTTAAGGGCTATGTTCCGGGTTTCAAAGGTACGCTGCCGTGGCTGGGTTATGGCGTGGCGATGGTTGCCTTCGTCATCTGGGTTGCGCTCATTCAACCGGCACATCAACACGCGCGCCGTGCCCTGATTAACTGGGCTGGCTGCGTGACGTTTTTGTGGGTCGTGGCGCAAGCGCTATTGTTGGCTCCGGCCAATCACATCAACACATACAAGGACGTTTTCACCGAAATGTCCAAAGTCTGGCCGACTGACGGCTGCGTCAATTCAATCGAGTTGTCCACCTCGCAAGCCGCGATGCTTGAATATCACGCAAAGCGCCTCACACTGCCAATAGACGCTGCCGTAGAGGCGCAGTGCCCCTTTGTGCTGCTGCAACGCTACCGTGACGAACCCATCCCGCTGCCCGACCCAGAGTACAAGCTCCGTTTTCGTGGCAGTCGTCCGGGAGATAATTACGAGGCGTTTGAACTCTACGAAAAGTCCACCGCTGCTACCGATTCCAATTCCGCTGCACCCGTTACTGAAAAGGCCAAAACGCCATGAAATTTGTTGATGAAGCTTTTATTGACGTAGTCGCCGGTGACGGCGGTAACGGTATGGCCTCCTTCCGCCGCGAAAAATGCATCCCGCGCGGCGGCCCCGATGGCGGCGACGGCGGACGCGGTGGCAGCATTTACGCCGTGGCCGACGAGAATATCAACACGTTGATCGACTACCGATTTGCGCGTATCCACCGTGCCGAAAAAGGCGGTAACGGTAGTGGCGCTGATTGCTACGGTCGTGGCTCCGAAGACGTGATTCTGAAAATGCCAGTCGGCACCATCATCACCGACGCCGAAACCGGCATCCAGATCGCCGATTTAGCGAAACACGGCGCGCGCGAAATGATCGCCAAAGGCGGCGCGGGCGGCCTCGGCAACCTGCATTTCAAATCCAGCACCAACCGCGCTCCACGTCAAAAAACGATGGGCGAAGAAGGCGAAAACCGCCGCGTTCAGCTGGAGCTTAAAGTTCTGGCCGACGTGGGCCTGCTCGGCTACCCCAACGCCGGAAAATCGACGCTCGTGCGTGCGGTCAGCGCAGCGAAACCGAAAGTCGCCGATTACCCCTTCACCACGCTCGCGCCGAGCCTCGGCGTCGTGCGCATCGATCATGGTCGCGCCTTCGTCATTGCGGACATTCCGGGCCTGATCGAAGGCGCGTCTGAAGGCG
Organism: Burkholderiales bacterium; assembly: GCA_038246865.1. Taxonomy (GTDB): domain Bacteria; phylum Pseudomonadota; class Gammaproteobacteria; order Burkholderiales; family Casimicrobiaceae; genus Casimicrobium. The sequence continues at coordinate 8,379 of JBBRVM010000056.1, read as the reverse complement.
CAGGCCTCGGCCACCAGTTTCTGCGCCACTTGCAACGTACCAAGCTCATTCTGCATCTGGTCGACATCGCCCCGTACGATCCCGAAGCTGATCCGGTGAAAGAAGCCAAAGCGCTTGCGGCTGAACTTAAAAAGTACGACACGCAACTGTTCAAAAAGCCGCGCTGGCTGGTCTTCAACAAGCTCGATCTGGTTGATGCCAAAGAGGGCGACACGCGCATCAAAGACGCGCTCAAACGTTTGCGCTGGACCAAGCCGTGGTTCGCGATCAGCGGCATGCAATCGACCGGCACGCAAAATCTGGTGCGCGCAATTGGCGAGCACCTGGCGACCGTCGCTGCGGAACTCGCAGCCAAAGAAGCCGCAAAAAAACCTAAAGTCGCGGTTCAGGCTAGCGCGCTCGCACCCGTCATGGGCAACAACACGCCGTCCGGTCAGGCGACGGAACAAGCGCAAGCCCGCCGGGAAGCGCGGCGCATCGCCGACGCCTCCGTTCTGGCGTGACGAGGGCTCGCCTCACCGCGACCCAACGCCTCGTTGCCAAAGTAGGCAGCGCGCTCGTCACCAACGGCGGCGCAGGGATTGACCGCAGCGCCATCACGCGCTGGGCGTCCGACGTCGCCGCCCTTCGCGCCAGCGGCGTTGAAGTCATCTTCGTGTCCTCCGGCGCGGTTGCCGAGGGCATGGCGCGACTCGGCTGGAGCGAGCGCCCAAAGGCGATGTCCGAGCTGCAAGCCGCAGCCGCCGTCGGGCAGATGGGCCTCGTCAACGTTTACGAACAAGCGTTCGCTGCACATGGCCTGCACACTGCACAGGTGCTGCTCACGCATGAGGATTTAGCGGATCGCAAACGCTATCTCAACGCGCGCTCGACGCTGCTGGCGCTGCTCAAGCACAACGTCATCCCGATCATCAACGAGAACGACACCGTCACTACGGACGAGATTCGTTTTGGCGATAACGACACGCTGGGCGCGTTGGTCGCCAATCTCGTCGACGCGCAAACGCTGGTGCTGCTGACTGATCAGCGCGGCCTTTACACCGCCGATCCGCGCAGAGATGCGTCTGCACAATTCATTAGCGAAGGCCGTGCTGACGATCCGCAATACGAGGCGATGGCGGGTGGCGTGGGCACTGGCATTTCACGCGGTGGCATGCTCACCAAAATTCTCGCGGCACGACGCGCTGCCAACTCCGGCATTCACACGGTCATCGCGAGCGGTCACGAGCAGAACGTGTTGCAACGCGTGCTGGGCGGTGAGTCACTCGGCACCCTGCTCTACGCGCCCGAAGCCAGTCTCGGCAAGCGCAAAAGCTGGCTCGCGGATCACTTGCAACTGCGCGGTAAAGTCACGCTGGACGCGGGTGCGACGAAAGCACTGCTGCACGGTGGCCGTAGCTTGCTGCCGATAGGCGTGATCGCCGTTTCCGGTGAATTCGAGCGCGGAGAGGTCATCGGCTGCATCGATGAATCGGGTCGAGAGCTCGCGCGAGGTCTCACCAACTACTCCTCCATCGAGGCCTTGCGGATCATGAGGAAACCCTCATCTGAGATCGAATCGGTACTCGGCTATGCGGATGAGGATGAGCTTATTCATCGGGATAACCTAGTAGTAACCGGCTAGCTACGACGCACCCACGTCGCGGCAGAGCCGCTCCTGCAACTATCCTTGTAAAAGCGGCTCCGCCGCGACCCATGGAATACAGGGAAAAACATGATTCTTCGCAACGCACTTGCCACGCTCTTTGCCGCTTTCGCTGTGGTCGCGACAGCGCTCGCGCAGCCCGCGATGCACCGCCAGGCCGCCCCGGGCCTTAGCGGCGCAATGCCCAGCCTCGCTCCCATCGTCAATCAAACGGCGGCTGGCGTGGTCAATATTTCCACTAGCTCACGTGGAAACGACGCCGACAACCCAATGTTCAACGATCCGTTTTTCCGCCGCTTTTTCGGCGCGCCGGATCGACCCCGCGAGTCTCAGGCTTCGGGCTCCGGCGTGATCGTCGACGCGGGCAAAGGCTACGTACTCACCAACAATCACGTCATCAAGGGCGCCACTAAAATCGTCGTCACCTTGCGTGATCGCCGTGAGCTAACCGCAAAACTCATCGGTACCGACCCCGCGACCGACATTGCGCTGTTGCAAATCCCTTCCGAAAAACTCACAGCCGTTCGCGTAGGTGAATCCGATGCGCTGCAAGTCGGCGACTACGTGCTCGCGATTGGTAACCCATTCGGCGTTGGGCAAACGGTTACCTCCGGTATCGTGTCTGCGCTTGGACGCGCGGGCCTCAACATTGAGGGCTTCGAAGACTTCATCCAGACCGATGCCTCGATCAATCCGGGCAATTCCGGTGGTGCGTTGATCAACCTGCGCGGCGAACTCATCGGCATCAACACAGCCATCATCGGCCCCACCGGCGGCAACGTCGGTATTGGCTTTGCCGTACCCACCAACATGGCGATGCGCGTGATGGATCAGCTTGCGCGCTTTGGCGAAGTGAAGCGCGGCGGCATCGGCATCGCCGCCGTCGGCGAAGTCAATCAGGAAATCGCCAAAGAACAGAAGCTGCCCGCCATCGAAGGCGCAGTCATTAATACGGTCATCTCGGGGAGTCCCGCAGACAAGGCTGGGCTCAAAAAAGGTGATGTCGTATTGCATGCCAATGGACGCGCCGTCCGAACCGGTTACGACTTACGCAATCAGCAGGGACTGACGCCGATCGGCCAGCCGCTGGAGCTGACCGTCACGCGAAATGGGCAGCAACGCAATGTTCGCATTACCATCGAGACGCCTGCCCGTGCGCAAGGCCTGAAACCGGAAAAAATCACAGAATTGCCAGGCACGGAATTGGCCAGCATTCCGAAGGAACTCAACCGTAAAGGCGTCTATATTTTGGAGGTCAATCCGACCGGCGAAGCGCATCAAATTGGTCTGCGCGAAAACGACATTCTTCTGGGTGTCAACGGTGCGTATGTGCAGTCGCCGGAGGAAGTGCGCCGCGCAATCCGTGAGGCAAATCGCTTCGTGGTGTTTAACCTGCTGCGTGGTGACAATCGAATTGATCTCCGGGCGCGTAAAGGCACGTCGCAGGGGACGTAGAACGCGCCGATCTATCCACGCGCCTCGCGGAAAAAGCCGAGCTTCTCCTGCGCCACACGGTCAGAGAAACAAAACAACACGGACTCTTCCGCAGCGTTCAAGGTGTAGGGCATCCAGCCCGGAACGACAGCGACATCTTTCGGCGCAAGCACGAATGATTGCCCGGCAACGTTGAGCATTGTTGTCCCTTCTATCACGACAAAAATCGCGCTGTCACTTGAACGATAGGACTGCGTTGCGAATCCTTTTGGCAACAGGCGAATCGTAGTCGCCATCGTAGGCATCGCCCAGCCCCCGTCCACGGGGTTCACATAGCGCATGACGTAGCCCTGATGCGCATCGGGAGCCCCAGCGTGGGCGAGTTGCGCCAGCGCTTCGCGGGTGCGCGCATACGGATAGTTAAAGATCGGTGAATTGAGCGCTTGTGCGCGATAGTTCAGTGGCAACAACCCACTGCCGTAGCGTGCAAGCGAGTCGCCCGCTGGCCGTGTAATTTCAGCTTCCGCCTCGTGATGATCTTCGCGAAACGTGCTGTTGAAATGCGCGAGCATCGGAATGTCGAGGCCATCGAGCCACACCATCGGTCCCGTCGCCTCATGGCCGTGGTGATGCCACGTCCACGACGGCGTGATCACAAAATCACCGGGCTGCATGATCGTTTTTTCTCCGTCGACAGCAGTGTATGCACCACTACCTTCGAGCACTAATCGCAATGCTGATTGCGTATGCCGATGCGCAGGTGCCACCTCACCCGGCATGATCAGCTGAATGCCTGCATAAAGCGAACTGGTGATTTGCGAGGAGCCGCGCAGCGCCGGATTTTCCAGAATCAGCACGCGCCGCTCGGCTTCTTCTGCGCTGATATGCGAAGCAGATTCGAGCACGAACGGTCGCACGTCGGCATAGCGCCACTGGTGCGGTACACCGACGGGCGTTGGCGCAGCGGGCACCAGCGATTTCAGGCGCGTCCACAGCGGAGCCATATTCTGCGGATCAATGCGCGCATAGAACGCTTCGCGCTCGGCCTGATTTGAATGCGCAGATTTCTGCAATGAGTGATCGACTGCGTTCATGGTGGTTTCCTCATTCAGCCAGACAGGTTTCTTTGCGCCATGCGTAGAGCCACTCCACGGCATCGTAAAAGCGCTCGGGCGAACGGCCCTTCCACAGATCATTTCGCACCAGGCGCTCAACATCTTTGGCGTGATAAATGCGGCCCATCTCGCGGGCGAACAGCACGACTCGTGCGGTACGGGCCACCCGCGAACGCTCATAGTGTGCGAACGCCTTCGCAAAATCGCTGTTGTGCGCAGCTAGCGCCTCGCCGAGCGTCACCGCATCTTCCATCGCCATGCAGGCACCCTGCGCGAGGTACTGCAACATCGGATGCGCGGCGTCGCCCAACAGCGTCGCGCGACCGTACGACCATTGGCCGATCGGTTCTCGATCAGCCGTGGCCCACCGCTTCCAGCTCTTGGGCAAATCAATAAGTTGTCGCGCTTGCGCACAGATGCCCGAGAAATAGCTCTCAACCTCAGCCTTGCTGCCTTCGGTGACGCTCCAGGTTTCCTCGTTGCGACTGTGAAAAGTGACCACCAGGTTGTACTGCTCGCCACCGCGCATGGGGTAGTGCACCAGATGGCAGTTCGGACCGACCCAAATGGTGGCGGCGCTCCAGCGCAAATCTTCCGGAAAATCTTTCGCTTCAACGACCGCGCGATACACGACGTGTCCGGACACACGCACCTGGTCGCCCACCAGCGCGTCGCGCACGGCCGATTTCACGCCATCAGCGCCGATCAATGCGACTCCGCGATGAGGGTGGCCGTGCTGGTCATAAACCGTCACGCCTTCTGAATTCTGTTCGATGCGCTCAACCCGGGTCGACGTCATAAGCTCAATCTGTGGGCTTGCCTCGACGCCTTCAAGCAATGATTTGTGCACGTCAGCGCGATGAATCACCGCGTACGGATTACCAAACCGCTCACGAAACGCTTCACCCACGGGAATCTCGCCGACCACTGTTGCGTCAATCGCGTCCATCATCAACAGTCGCTCGGTGTACACGGCGCGCCCTCGCGCTTGTGGCCCAACACCCAGCGCATCAAACGCCGCAAACGCATTGGGGCCCAACTGAATTCCAGCGCCGATTTCACCGATCTCCGGGGACTGCTCAAGCACCTTCACGCGAAAGCCCTGACGGGCTACGGCAAGCGCCGCGGCGAGGCCGCCGATGCCGCCGCCGGCAACGATTACCGGATGATCATTTTTGGGTTCATTCATGCGGCTTCCGTTATACCAGCCCGCCTGTCCGGGTTTGGGGGCCCGTTTCAACGAAGATTGGCAATCGCTCTACACTGCAAGCGTTGTTCATTCGCAGGAAAAATATGCAATACCGTCGCCTCGGCCATTCCGGCCTTAAAGTCTCTGAGCTCTCTTTTGGCTCGTGGGTCACCTACGGCTCGCAGGTGGACACCCAGTCTGCCGTCGAATGCATGGCCGCCGCCTGGGACGCGGGCGTCAATTTTTTCGACAACGCTGAGGTGTACGCGCGCGGCATGTCAGAAACGATCATGGGAGAGGCGCTCAAGCAGCTCAAGTGGCGACGCGCTCAGGCCGTCATCTCTACCAAATTTTTCTGGGGTATCGCTGATGGCCCTAACGAGAAAAACACGCTCAATCGCAAGTATCTGATGCAGGCGATTGACGGTTCGCTGAAGCGTTTGCAGCTTGATTACGTCGATCTCGTGTTCTGTCATCGCGGCGATCCGAACACCCCGATTGAAGAGACCGTGCGCGCGATGAGCGACATGATCACGCAGGGAAAAGCGATGTACTGGGGCACCAGCGAATGGAGTGCCGACGACATCCGCGCCGCCTATGAAATCGCAGAGCGTCATCACCTGCACAAACCGGTCATGGAGCAGCCGCAATACAACCTCTTCTCCCGTGAGAAGGTAGAGAAAGAATTCGCCCGACTGTACGGCGACATCGGCCTCGGGCTCACCACCTGGAGCCCGCTCAGCTCGGGCCTGCTGACCGGGAAATACAAGGACGGCATCCCGGCGGACAGTCGCGCCGCGCTCAAAGGCTACGAATGGATTGCGGAGCGTGTGACCGATGCGGGCAAGATCGCCCAGGTTGAAAAATTGCGGCCGATTGCCGGAGATTTGGGCTGCACCATTTCGCAGCTGGCGCTCGCATGGTGCCTCAAAAATCCGAACGTCTCGACCGTCATCACGGGCGCTTCGCGCGTGTCACAGGTGCACGAAAACATGAAGGCGCTCGAGGTTGTGCCGAAGCTCACCGTCGAGGTTGTTAAGGCGATTGAGGCGGCAACGGCTTAACGCGTTCGAAGGCAATGGACTGGACTCCTCCCCACAAACTCCACCGCTGCCCCATAAATCTTAAACTGCTGATCCGCAGCCAGCAGACGCATCGCTTCAGCGCTTGCCTGCGCAGCCAACAACTGGGTAAACGGCTCGAGGTGATGCCGCGGCGGCGTCGCCAAAACGCCCGCTGGCGTCGCGCGAACATTCAGCCGCGCAAACCCGGCCCACTCGCAATCGGCTTCAATCGTCGCAAAATCAAACTGGCGAACCTTCGGGCACACGCTCTGTTTGATCCCCGCATTAAGGAACGCCAGCGTGAGGTGAGCGATCTCGTTCTCCTAAACTTTTAATGAAGCGCGCGCTGCCGCAGAGAGGCGCTCAGGTGCCGACGTCGCCCACGCCAGGGATATAGCGAGCGCAAGCGCTACGGAGATCAACCAAGTGCATTCGAGACGTCAACGACGCGCACACTAATTTTCGGTTTCTCACTTTGTGGCACGCGACCAAGCAGTTCCTTGCCAAGTTCCCGTGCACTACTTGGACGCCAGCCGTCGAGCTTTGTGCAATGCTCGTCGCCAAACCAAAAGACAAGATAAAGACCATGTCCACCGGACTTCGGATCAATGCAATATTTTTTTATTAGCTGGCTCTTTACGGCCGTCCAAAGTTCTCGGTGATTGTTCTTTTTCGCCTCAATCGGTAACGGTTCGAGGTTGTAGTCAGCGGCCGTCTGTACGAAAGCATCAGCGTTGCCGACTGCGAAATTACGCTCCAGAATAAAACGAATGTCGCTCGCATCGAGCTTTTGGAGACGCAGGATATGAAATGAATTTTCAGCGGGGATTAGCTGGCGGAGTTTGTTTGCATCCACATCGCCGAACCAGCTAAATTCTCTACAAGAAAGGCGAAACGAAGTGATGCCTTCCCTCTGCAAACGCACGCGAATTTGCTGCATGACACTCGCGCCATCAAACGTGCTCGCGCGCACCTCATGTAGGGCGTCAATAAAAACTGGCGCGTCGGTGCGACGGCCCGTTAGAGGCACACCACAAATGAAGTCGGCGACGGAAATTACCTTCGAGCCGCAACGATTTGCAGCCGACGCAAACGCAGTGGTCTTACCCATACCGGGATCGCCGAGAAGTACGTATGCAGCGGAAGCATCGAACTCTTCAATAGGCCGCGTTCGCACGAAATCCGAAGCATTAGCTTCGTGTGATTCGCCGAGTTCTTCGACGTCGCGATTGACGAGTGTGATCATTTTTCTCCGTGTACCATCGTCGCCATCCCCAACGCCCGCGCCGCAGCATTAAGCCGTTCGTCAAAACAAACGAACGCCAGCGTTTCAGGCATCAACAAGAGCGAGATCGCCTCAGCCGCCGCCAGGTGAACGCTGTCATATCCCCGCAAGCCAAAGCGTTCAGCGAGATCGCCTGCGCGCCGAATGAGAGGGTCTCTCACATCGATCACCTGGCAGGTTTGCCAATCTGACTCAAAGGAGGCGACGGCCAAATCTTTCGTCGCTTGATTCATTCGCCCCATACGTTGTGCTTTCGCAAACGAGGCGCGCATCTCGGCATAGGTAATCAGATGAGAAGTGCATCGTTCGGCCGCGCTAATCAACGACTCGACGTGCTCACTCCCGGCTTCAGGAACATACAGTTTCATCCAGGTAGAGGCGTCGAGATAGAGCGTTTTATGAGCCATCAATATTGCCCGCACCTAATCGCGGTCAATCTCGGTCATCCAGCACCATTTTCGAAAGTGTTGGTCCTTCACCTTGCAAGACAATTTTGTTGGCACCTAGCCCGCGTGGCTTGCCCGTGCGCGTCGGTTGCCGAATCCAGGCAACGTTGGCAAGTGGATCGGGACGCGGCACTTTCAGCACGTCTGGCGGCGAGAGCTTGGCGACGGGTTTTCCGTGAGAGGTGATGGTGATTTCCTCGC